>JAZGEZ010000001.1:0-2543 GCA_036479055.1 Methylophilaceae bacterium
ACAAAGGAATAGTCATCGAAAATGTTTCTCCGTAAGTCAGCTTTTGCTCTTCTAGAATACCAATGGCAATTTGTTCGCCCATTCTTAATGACTCTATATAATCTGTAAAGTAATGTACTCCTGCCCAGTCACGACCTATGGAGATATTTGAAGCAAGTTTATTTAATTCGCCTTCAACTGTTAGCTTGCCTTTACCTCCGTGCGCATCAATCACATCGACAGTTTTTAATGTCAGCCCGTGTGTCGCTTCATCAGCAACAAAAGCGCGTTCATCACTGTTATCAGCAATCTTTAGTGGATGCTTGTGATCAAAAAATGCTTTTAGAATAGTGACACAAGCACCTGCTACTGTGGCATGACCTGCACCATAGGCTGGATGCATTGGTGAACCTTCACAAAAAGCCATTGGCAGTAAAAAGTTATTACCTTTTGGAAAGTTTGTCAGGTCATCGCCATTACTGGCATTAATCCTGTTCAAGATAGAGCTTAACGCAACAACCATTGCATCAACCTCTGGAACGTTAAGTTGCTGATGTTTTGCCAAACGAGCCGCTAATACTTCCGGTCTCATGCGTCTATGCACATTAAATTTCTGTGCGCGGACTGCTTTTAGCGCACGTGTTGCCACTTCGGTCACCAAAGTTAAGATATGAGGACCACCAAAATGGGCAAAGGCTTGCTGATGATCAATAAAGTCATTGCGTTGAAAAGGCAGTCCAGGATCAAATGGTATGCCTTTAGCCAATAATATTAAACAGGCATTTAGATAAGACTCATAAAGTGCATCATAATGAACATAAGTTGCCATATCTCTTGGTGTCGTGATAAAGCGTCGATAATGTTTATGTAACTTGTGCGTTATATCATCATATTCTTCCATTCCAGTTAAATCTGCCGCTTGTTGCACATCGTACCATTCGTCCCATAGCGTCATATGGTCGTCGCAAGGCTTGGCGAAACGCACTCTCTGATCTATAGTAATGGCGCCATAATTAATATAACCATCTTTAGCTTCATGGTTTTCATCATTGACACCATTTCCATTAAGCCCTTCATTGCCTGCCAGCAAAAACTGTGAAATATAGGGGCCGATATCATCGCCTGGGGTAATGCCACGAAAAAATGTCTGACCATCCAAATTAGTGCGCACCCTGCTTTTCTCTTCGGATGACAGGCAATCGGTTTTCTTAGCATCGGTAATTTTGCAGCATTCATTAGAGCCAAACCAGGGCAAACTGGCTAATTCATTTAGAATTTTAGCGACCTCGACTTTTTTATGTTTTTTGATGCCAGCACATTTAACTGAATATTCCTTGACACCTTCAACTATCTTGGTAAACGGCACATCTCTGAGTAATGCTTGCGCATAGACTTCACCCATTTCAGCAGTTAGCTCATGGCTACCTAAAACAGGCGCTGGTGGCATGGTCACAGCTTTAGGATCTGGTCCTTCTAAATCGAAGACATTACCCGCAGCCTGACTTTCCCAGGCACGTAGTTTGAGACCGCCTGTTTTTTTATTGTTTTTCGCTAGATCCTTAGCTTTAAATGAGAACCATACCTTATCTGGTTTGCTAATATTCGGTTTATATTCATATCCATCGGGTCCCAGTGGAGTGTCAATAAAATCTCGTGGATCACCACTATCGATGCCTTTGACGAACTGTTGAAAATCATTTGCATCTTCTATCAGACCGGTTTTATAATTATGCCGCATTCCTTTTGTGAAACTGGCTAGATAATTTGGTTGATTTCCTGTTCTGAATTTTTGCTCGTCTCCATTAGCAATATGCTGGGGATGAACTCTGGTTGCAGCAAGATTGGCTGCAGCTACACGAACATCATATGCTTGATCTCTTCTTGATTTACTCATCACTTCTCTCCTGGATACGTTGTTTGGGATGTTGGCTGATTTTGGCCAAACCTAGTATTTAATACTTACATTAGCATAATATATAAGTATTATTTTACCGCCCACTTTGGTTAGTAGTCTGTTATATAGACTTGTATTTAAAAAGAACAAGTCTATCCAGAGTTAATGTGAATATTAAAATATAGCTTATCCACAGCTGGTTACTGGATTTGTTTGCTCTCTTTTATTAATCATAACAAGCTATATTTTTTATTAATACGTGAATATTCACAATTTATCTTGAAATATAAAGTTTATTGATCATTAAAGCTTGAATAGGCATAAAAAGCTCTGGTGCTTAGGAGGGTGCAAGCAATAACCTCGACAACTGACGTAGTACTCCGACAACTTAGGATTGATGGATAGGTGTGGAGTTGAGAAGTGGTTAGCTGCAAGGCGCGTGAGTGCAGGACTAGCAGGGCTAATTCAAACGAGTGCAACGCAGCAGACGGACAAAAAGACAAGTCAGTTTTTGAAGTTATTTTGTGCAATAATCAGGGTCGGGGTAAAATTATTGCCTACGCTAAAAAGACTATAATGAGTTCCTGAAACGCAAAGTCATTACATGCAGATTTGATGAACATGATATTACCAATTTTCCTGGATTTTTCTCTTGCTGGTGTATTGCTGC
>JAZGEZ010000002.1:0-50411 GCA_036479055.1 Methylophilaceae bacterium
ATGTAGATTTTAAAGTCTTTTCTGGCCCAGCTAATAGTGATAAAGGCCGTGTTGCAGCGATTCGTGTGCCAGAAGGCGCATCTATCAGTCGTAAAGAAATCGATGCTTACACCGAGTTTGTCAAAATTTACGGTGCTAAAGGACTTGCGTATATCAAGGTGAATGATGCAAGCAAATTAAATGAAGAAGGCTTACAAAGCCCCATCGTTAAAAACATCCATGAGACCGCATTAAAAGCCATTATTGAGCGCACAGGTGCACAAGATGGTGACATCGTATTTTTTGGTGCTGATACAACTAAAATCGTTAACGAAGCACTTGGCGCATTGCGTGAAAAAGTTGGTCACGATAAAGGCCATGTTGACGGCCGTGCTTGGGCACCATTGTGGGTGGTTGATTTCCCAATGTTCGAACATGATGAAGAGAATGACCGCTGGAACGCATTGCATCATCCATTCACCAGCCCGAAAGATGGCCATGAATCGTTACTAGAAAGCGACCCAGGGGCTTGTCTATCAAAAGCTTACGATATGGTGCTAAACGGCTGGGAAGTCGGCGGTGGTTCAGTCCGTATTCACAAACAAGACGTGCAAGCCAAAGTATTTAAAGCGCTGAATATTTCAGATGAAGAAGCACAAGAAAAATTCGGCTTCTTGCTAGAAGCGCTACAATACGGCGCGCCACCACATGGTGGTTTAGCATTCGGCTTAGACCGTATTGTCACGTTGATGGCAGGTGCTGAATCGATTCGTGATGTCATTGCCTTCCCTAAAACACAGAAAGCGCAGTGCTTGATGACGAATGCGCCGAGTGCGGTGGATGAGAAGCAGTTGAGGGAGTTGCATATTAGAGTTCGCCAACAAAACACGCCCGCTGCGTAAAAATGCATTCACTTCACGATAACGTCGTTACATCCGCTTGCCGTACTAATCGTACTGTCTGCGCGGATGTGCCTAGTTCTCGTCTCTCGAGCTACATTTTTATATAAATAGAATGGCTATTGACCCAATAACCGCGGCAACTACTTTTGCGACACTGACTAGCTTAATTTCTGATTTCAGATCTCAACGCAAAGAGCTTTCTGAAAATGATTATAAAGAATTTCTAGAATGGCTATCTGAAAATAGGCATGATGAAATTAAAGCGGTAGTTGAGAAAAACCAAGAAACTATTATTAGTATTAAGGCGATTCTAAATCAAGATTACGCAGTAATTGCAGAAAAACTTCAAGCTATAGATGGTAAATTAGCTAGCTTATTATCAGGGGATGACTTATTTTCAAATTTGGTTGAAGCAATAAGTCCACAACATAGCCTTTCAAAACAAGCTTTAAACATTCTTGCTCAGTTTGAAGAGTCCAAAGCAAGCGAAATCCTAGAAGTCCGTTTTATAACGGAAGGTACTAAGTACATATTTATGGATGGGAAAGGTGGTGACCTGGATTTTAATCAGCCAAGATTCATTGAAGATGACTTTGAGAGTTTGGTTGAACTGTCTTTACTAAGAAAAGACTTTGCTTCAAAAGGTGAGCCAGTCTATAAGTACACAAGAGCGGCTTCAGAATTTGTGGCAAGAATGAAGAAAATTTAACTTCAATTAAAAGAAGATAATATTTCATGAAGATAAAGTCTCTAATCCGCACCATCCCCAACTACCCTAAACAGGGCATCATGTTCCGCGATATCACGACTTTGCTGCAAGACCCTAAGGGTTTGCGCATGGTGATTGATGGCTTGGCGGAGCAGTATAAAAATCAAAAGATAGATAAAGTTGCAGGGATAGAGGCACGTGGTTTTATTATTGGTGCAGCATTGGCTTATAAATTGGGCGTGGGTTTTGTGCCTGTTCGTAAACCTAATAAATTACCAGCTGAAACCATAGGCCATGACTATGATCTGGAATACGGCACTGATCGGTTAGAAATGCATGTTGATGCCATTAGTGATGGTGAGCAGGTGTTGCTAATCGACGATTTAATCGCCACAGGTGGTACTGCAGAAGCGGCAGTAAGCTTGATTCAGCGGTTAGGTGGTGTTGTGATGAGTTGTGGTTTTGTCATAGATTTGCCAGATTTAGGCGGTATGCAAAAGTTGCAACAAGCGGGTCTTGATACATTTGCCTTATGTGCGTTTGAGGGTGAATAGCGCATAGGCTACAATATGGCATCAGTATTTTGAGAGAAACACACCAATGCCCTTAACAGAAATTAACCATGTGAATTTTCGTACCGATCGTGACACCATGCACAAATTGCGTGATTTTTATTGCGATATCTTGGGTTTAACAGTCGGTAAGCGTGTTGCCAGTACATCTTATGGTTATTGGTTATATATTGGTGATAATGATGTGGTGCATTTAGCGGGATATAAAACCGATGAGCCGCCAGCATTAAACCAAAATACGGTGTATGACCATGTGTCGTTTACTTGTACGGATATGCCTGCTATGGAAGCGCATTTAACGGCAAATCATATCGACTATTCGACGCGAATTTTAGCCAATGGTGTGCGGCAGGTTAATTTGCAAGACCCTGCTGGTAATGGGGTAGAGCTTAATTTTGAGGAGTTTTGGGATCTGAGTTATGAAATGAAGCCTTCTGGTGCGCCGAGTATGGGTGGTTAATGCCTGTAGGGCTAAGTTTATTTAATCAACTCAATAAGTGTGTGATTGCGGTTACATATCTTTAGTTGAATACAACTAAAATGCTTACAAGTAGTCCAAAACTGAACTGTTTGCGTTAATGTATTAAAGAATTAAAATATGATGATTAGAATAGATTATGGGGTGAATGATGAAATTCAATAAATTAATAAGTGTTATTTGTGTATCAGCCGCTATTTTATTAACCAATAGCATCGCTGCTTTTGCAGAGGCTGACCCGAAGCTGTGGCCAGTGATGAAAGAAGCTTTCTTTGAAAAAAGACCAATGAAAGAAGTCACTTTCATGAAAATTGATGCACCTAAGCGTGCAGAAAGTGGCGCGCAAGTACCCGTGACTTATACAATTGATAACGTAGCAGCTAAAGCGGCAGGTGTAAAAATTGTTAAATTGTATTCATTTGTAGATGCAAACCCAATTCCACTAACAGCGACTTATCATTTGACAGATGCGTTAGGCGATTTTAATTTATCAACGCGTATTCGTTTTGAAACAGATGCTTTTGTACGTTTAGTGGGTGAAACTGCTGACGGCAAGCTATATTTAGCCTCACGTCCAATTCGTGCGGCAGGTGGTTGTGGTGGTGTGGTGGATGCTAATGAAGCTGAAGTGCGTGCCTCAGCTGGTAAAATGAGAATGAAAGTGAAAAAGCCGGCTAAATTTGGCAGTGTGACGAGTGCTAAAGTGAATATTAAGCATATCATGCGAACTGGCTTGCAACGTGATTTGGTGTCCCAGGGTTTTCTGCCTGCGTTTTATATTAAAAAAGCAACCTTTACCTATGGCGGCAAGCCATTAATGACGGTGGATGTGGGTGTTGGTACAGCTGAAGACCCATACTTTAAATTCAACTTCATCCCTAAAGCACCAGGTAAATTTGAATTGGTAGCAGTAGACAATGAAGGCAAAAAATTTAGCAAGGTAATAGATGTAAAAGGCTAGTTTAGCGCGCTCTTAAAAGGTCTCTTAGGAGGCCTTTTTTATTAAGCTAAATATGATGAATTTTCAGAATATCACGGGTGACGTGAGAGAGTGTTTGCGTGAAAGTGGTATTCAAGAAGAGTTGGCATTGGTGAACGCCATGCATATTTCTGCCAGTGTCTTTATTGAAATAATTAGCGGCAATACTAATAAAAAAGGGAGCATTTGCTCCCTTTTTGAATATAAGAAAAAGCTTATTTATTCATTACGTACATAGTCACTTCAAAACCGAAACGCATTTCTGTCGCTGCTGGTGTTGTCCACATAATATTCTCCTTGATTAAAATAAATGACATCAATTGCTTTGCCGTAAGAAGATTATGGGTGGCGGTTAAAAATTAACATAGGGAGCATTCATGAATGCCCTATCAAACAAATCATGAGCTAGGGCTCATGATTTAAGGTAGGTGCCACCATTGAGGCTTAGCCGTGCTAATTAACCGCGTATATAACTTTCTAGCTGCTGGATTAAGTCTTCTTGATATTCAATCGTGGCTTTAACCAAATCGCTAATTGACAGCATGCCAACCAACTGCTCACCATCTCTAATTGGTAAATGACGAATCCGTTTGTTGGACATGGTGCTCATAGCACTACCCACTAAATCATCTACTTGACCGTAAATTAAATTAGAGGTCATCACCTCTCTGATTTTAGTGGTTTTAGATGTTTTGCCTTTTAATGCCACTTCACGCGCATAGTCACGTTCAGAGAATATGCCAATAAGCTCACCTGCTTCCATGACAGCTATCGCGCCGATATGATGCTCAGCCATGATGACGAGTGCATCAAATACTAGCTTATCAGGTGAAATGCTGATGGTTTCTTGTATCGCTTTTTCATTGAGTATTTGTTTTAGTGTTTTCATGCTTGCTTCCTCTCCGTGCAGCTTGTTGAGCTACATGTATAAAAATATACACCTTAAAATGCTCCTTGCAAATAATTAAGTGTATTTCTATTCATATTTACAAGGGTAAGAGTGGTAAAGCAAAATGGTGAGCATGGTAGAATTTAGTTTTTTGCAACATTGTTTAAGGTAAGTGAAATGGCTGGACATAGCAAATGGGCAAACATACAACACCGCAAAGGGCGGCAGGATGCCAAGCGCGGTAAAATTTTTACTAAGCTAATTAAAGAAATTACGGTTGCAGCACGGTTAAGTGGTGGAGACCCCGCGATGAATCCGCGTTTACGTGCTGCTGTGGCAGAAGCAAAAGAGCAAAACATGCCTAATGACAATATTACCCGTGCGATTAAAAAAGGGACGGGTGAGTTAGAGGGTGTCAATTACGAAGAAATTCGTTACGAAGGCTACGGGATCAATGGCGCAGCAATTATTATCGATTGTTTGACCGATAACAAACAGCGCGCCGTGTCAGACGTGCGTCATTCACTGACTAAAAATGGGGGTAATTTAGGCACCGATGGTTCAGTGGCCTTTATGTTTAAGCACTGTGGCAGCATTGTGTTTGAACCAGGTGTATCAGAAGAGAAAATCATGGATGTTGCAATAGAAGCGGGTGCTGAAGATATCGTGACGGATGAAGATGGTAGCGTGGAAGTGATTACAGCCCCGGCTGATTTTGTTGCAGTGAAGGAGGCGTTAGTGGCGGCTGAATTTAAACCAGCAGTCGCAGAAGTGACGATGAAACCTGAGAATGAAGTCATATTTACCGGAGATGATGCGGCTAAAATGCAAAAGATATTGGATACGTTGGAAGAGTTGGACGATGTGCAGGATGTCTATACTAACGCGGTTATCCTAGAAGACTAATCGCTTGTCAACTGTTCAGATAGAAATAATTTAGCAATGGGGGCCGTCAGGATTCTTGGTATTGACCCTGGTTTGCAAATTACCGGGTTTGGTGTCATTGAGAAGGTTGGTGAGAAGGTTAATTATGTCGCTAGCGGTACGATCAAAACGGCAACTGGAAAAAAGACCGATAGAGAGGCATTACCCGCGCGTTTAAAAATAATTTTAGATGGTTTGTTTGAGGTGATTGATACTTACCAGCCAGCGCAAGTGGCGATTGAGAAGGTGTTTGTGAATGTCAATCCGCAATCCACTTTATTATTAGGTCAAGCACGCGGCGCAGCAATAAGTGCGGCAGTGATACGTGAGTTATCTGTGGCAGAATATACAGCTTTGCAAGTAAAGCAGGCCGTTGTTGGCAATGGACATGCTAAAAAAGACCAAGTGCAAGAAATGGTAAAGCGTTTATTGGTATTGCCAGCCACGCCAGGGACGGATTCTGCTGATGCATTGGCTTGTGCCATTTGTCACGCACATGGCGGGCAAGGCTTGGGTAAGTTAGCGACCGCAGGCTTTCGTATGAAGAACGGCCGGTTGGTCGGCTAGTATTTAAATGAGGGAAAAAGTATGATTGCTCGCTTGAACGGACTATTGATAGAAAAGACCCCGCCACTTATCGTGCTCGATTGTGCTGGCGTCGGTTATGAAGTTGAAGTGCCGATGAGTACTTTTTATAACTTGCCAGAAGTCAGTGTTCAAGTAACACTTTTAACCCATATGGTGGTGCGTGAAGATGCACAATTGCTCTATGGCTTTGGTACACAGCAAGAAAAAGATACGTTTCGCCAGTTACTTAAGGTAAATGGTATCGGTGCTAAATCTGCACTCTCTATTCTTAGCGGGGTGTCAATTGAAGACTTGGTTGCGGCTATCGGTAGTCAAGAGGTAGAGGTGTTGACGCGTATTCCTGGCGTAGGTAAAAAAACGGCAGAACGACTACTGCTAGAATTGAAAGGTAAATTTGACACTGGTAGTTTAGGTGCCATTGCGGGCCAACCAAAATCAGCAACACAAGATGTATTAAATGCGTTGTTAGCATTGGGTTACAACGAACGCGAAGCGGTTGCTTCAGTTAAATTGTTAGATAAAGAGGTCACTGTTGCAGAAGGCATTAAGCAGGCCTTAAAGGCGCTGGCAAGATGAAGGCTATATTTGAATGAAACAAATAGTTACATTGATATGTGTACTGTTGACGACCTATTTTTCAGTCACAAATGCAAATGAATTAAATCAAATCAATATTACTGAAGACGATTACATCGGTGATATACCAACTGTGTTGTCAGTTTCCCGTTTGTCACAACCTGTTTCAGATGCTCCCTCAGCCGTTACAGTCATCGATCGAGAAATGATACGTGCCTCAGGCATTGTTGATTTGCCTGAGGTTTTTCGTCTTGTGCCCGGTTTTTACGTGGGGACTAATGCGGGCTTCTTCCATAACACGAACCATGTTGTGAGTTACCATGGCATGACTTCCGCATATGCTGGCAGCATGCAGGTCATGATTGATGGGCGTTCAGTTTATAGCCCTTTATATGGCGGCGTTCAATGGAGTGAGCTGCCACTGGCGATTGCTGATATTGAACGGATTGAAGTGACGCGTGGCCCTAATGCGGCGAGCTATGGCGCGAACTCCTATTTTGGTGTGATTAACATCATTACGCAACACCCTTCTCAGGTTAGTGGTAGCACTGTTGTTGCCACGCATGGCAATGGCCGAAATGAGGTGTTTTATCGTTTTGGAGGTCGGTCGGGTGATCTGAGTTACCGTGTGACAACGGGTTATCGTCAAGATGATGGTTTAAATGACCGTAATGATTTTAAACGTACAAAGCTACTGAATATGCGGGCTGATTACCAAGTAAATAATGATAACAATGTGGAGTTTGAGTTTGGGCTGGCAGATGGTGCACGTGGTGAAGGTGATCGGAATGAAAGCGGCGTTGTGTTTTTACCTAGAACCAAACAAATGAATAATCATTATGCGTTAATACGCTGGCGCCATAACATTGCAGACGATAGTGATTTCTTGTTGCAAGCCTATCATTCATTTGACCGGTCTGATGACCAAACCACGTCGGCTAATTTACGCCCAGTTGTGGATGCTTTACTTGGTGCAGGAGCAGGTGCTTTATTGGCCAACGACACCATTACAATACGAAATCCATCAGAAGTTGAACGATATGATATCGAAGCACAGCATAACTTTTCTATGGGTAAAAAACTTAGGTTTGTTTGGGGTGGTAGTGTGCGACGAGACAGTGTTTATGCCCCGTATTATTTAGGCACTAATAAAAAAGATTCTTTCGATCTGCAAAGAGTGTTTGGCCATGCTGAATGGAGGTCTCATCAGAAGCTGGTATTCAATGCTGGTGCGATGGTAGAACACAATGATTTTACAGGGACAGATATTTCACCGCGTGCCAGTATAAATCTTAGAATAGCACCAAACCACACCTTACGTTTTGGCGCTTCTTCTGCTTTAAGAACGCCAAATTACACTGAAGAAAAGTTTAACCGTATGATTAAAGTGCCTACTATTGCGCCGAACCCTACTTTACTTGTGCAGCAAGACGCCAATCCAGGCAATGTGAACCCAGAGCAGATTATCTCTAAAGAGATTGGGTATTTAGGCAAAATGGGGAGCTTGAGTGTTGATGCGAGGTTGTTTCATGACAAAATTAGCGACCATATTGATAGAGCAGATATACCTTTTGTTGCACCGCCAGGGTTTTTGCTTGTTAGCAGAGCTGAAGATATAGAAGGTGCAATAAATAGAGGTGATGCTGAAGTGAATGGTTTTGAAACGCAAATTAACTGGCAATTAGCAAAGAAAACAAACTTATTATTCAATTTCGCACATGTCAGAATACGTGAAACAAAACCTAAGCTGACTAGAAATTTTGAACTATCAATGCCTAGCAATACGGTTAGCGCGCTTTTAACACACCGTTTTAACCATAACTGGGATGGAAGCTTTGCCTATTACCAAACAAGTCAAGCTACCCTTTTGGGGGATGGCGATCCTGTCGATTTAATAAGAAAATGCGATGTTAGGCTGGCACGTAAGTTTAAGGCTGGGAATCGGGATGGTGAAATGTCAGTAGTCGTAGAGAATTTATTCAATGATTATTATGAAGAGTTTGCTAATTACAACACGTCTAAACGGCGCGTTCGTTTCAATGTGATGTTTAATTTTTAATGGATGTGATGATAGTACTAATGCATAAAGTGATTTGTTTTGTTGAAAATTAATAACACATTGATGTTTGTCGTTATTCGTGCGCTGGTTATGCTGGCTATTGTTATGCCATATTCGGCAAATGCCTACACGGGTATTACGGTTGTCATGAGTTCTTCCACATTAAATAGCTTGGAGTTTATCGCGAAATTTAAGGAGGAGTTGGTTGTTAATAAGGCCGAGACTTTGAAGGTTAAAGTGATAGACCTGAGTGAGGTAGATCAGTTAACAGTGGCAGAAAATAGTGAATTAGTGATAGCGCTAGGTGTGAGGGCGCTTGAAGTTGCCAGTAAACTAAAGCATACAACGCCCGTACTAGGCGTATTTACACCATTGCCAATTTATAACAAAGTGCTCTTTAATAGTGGTCGTCGTTTGGGTATTTTTAGCGCAATTGTTTTAGATCAGCCATATAGCAGACAAATTGGCCTGGTTAGAATAGCACTGCCAGAAGCGAAAAACCTGGGTATCTTGGCAGGTTCAACTTCCGGTCGCTATGAGCGTTTTTTGCGTGAGGAGGCAGAAAGACACGGCTTCAATGCTGGCGTAGAGTATGTCAAATCTGATTTAGATTTGATTCCAAAATTAGAAAAAATATTCACATCGAATGATGCCTTACTAGCCATTCCTGATCCGCTAATCTATAACCGTCAAACGGCGCAACCTATACTGCTAACAAGTTACCGATATCAGGTGCCGGTTTTTGGATACTCTCGATCATATGTAAAAGCAGGTGCGCTAGCATCGGTGTATAGTGACGCTAAGCATTTAGCTAAGCAGGCTGCAGAAATTGCTATAGAAACACAGGGAAGAAAAAATCTATTACCACCGCCAGTGCCACCTAAATATTTTTCAGTTATTATCAATCGTCAAGTTCAGCGGGCATTAAATTTACTACTGGCTGATGAGGGTGACATTTATCAAAAGTTGCTAGCACTAGAATCAAAGTTGCAAAATAATGTACAAAATTAAGGTGCAGTAATAATGCAAAATTTAGGGATTAAAGCTAGAGTAATCTTATTGGGTACAGTTCCCGCGCTATTGTTCGCCATCATTTTGGCTGGCTATGCAATTACGAAAATGTTTGACAATCTTAATTACTCTTTGCATGACCGTGGTCGAATTATTGCAACGCAGCTAGCACCAGCCGCAGAATATGGGGTTATTTCTGGCAATTTGCAAGCGCTACAGAAACTCGTTCGGCAAATATTGACGAATGAACAAGAGTTGAGATCTGTCGTCATCACAGACCAGCAAGGTAGAGTGCTAGCATTTAGTGGTAGACCTATCGCACGTGAACTATTGAAGAAAATGGTTGCTAATAATAGCCATGAGTTGGCATGGAAAAATGGCATTATTTTTGTGACCCCTATCATGAGAAGCCTGGAGGAAATCGAAGATTTTCCTAGTGAAAATTTGGAGAGCATAGCATCAGAAAAACAAGGTGTAGATTTGGCGGTAGGACATGTTTATGTAGAGCTAAGCAACTTGGGACTTCAGGCGCTTAAACAGGATTTAATTATTAAGATGGTCTTGATAGGTCTCTTCGGTTTGCTGTCTAGTACCTTATTAGCTTGGTTTATTGGCAAGAGTATTACCAAGCCAATTCAAGAAATTGCATTGGCCGTGGATAAGGTTGGTGAAGGTGTTTTTACCCATAATATTAAAGAAGATTCTAGCGGGGAGTTAAAGGTCTTACAAAAAGGTTTTAATTTGATGTCGCAGAGTCTGAGTAATGCTTACGAGCACATGCAAGAAAAAATTCATGATGCGACGGTATTGCTTCGCTATCAAGCGCAACATGATGATTTGACTGGCCTCATCAATAGGCGTGAGTTTGAGGTTCGGCTTGCTGAATCTCTTGAAAGCGTGACCAAGAAAAATACGCAGCATATATTTTGTTATTTGGATTTAGATCAGTTTAAATTAGTCAATGATACCTGCGGCCACAGTGCGGGGGACGAGCTGTTGAAACAAATTAGTGCCTTGTTTGCTAGTAAAGTAGCGGAAAAAGACACACTGGCTCGGCTAGGTGGTGATGAGTTTGGTCTTTTGCTTGTGGAGTCAACACTATCTAGTGCCAATATCATGATTGATCTGTTGCTGAAATTGGTAAGAGACTACCGTTTTTCTCATCAAGAAAAGGTGTTTAACATAGGGGTAAGTGTTGGGATAGTTGTTGTGGATGCTGGCTTTAATAGTGCTAGCGATATTATGCATGCTGCGGACGCGGCTTGCTACTCGGCGAAAAATGCGGGACGCAATCAAAGTTTTTTATACAATCATGGCGATATGGAAAACCTACAACGTCATAAAGCGGTCAATGCAATTGCTGATATGACAGACGAAATTGATGATGATAGCTTTATTTTATACTGCCAGCCTATCGTCCCGCTAGTTTCAAGTGTGCAACAGCATCATCATTATGAAGTGTTGATTAGGAAGCTGGATCAAGAGGGTGGAATCACACTGCCAACAACCTTTATCCCTTCTGCAGAGCGTTACCACTTGATGCCATCTGTTGATAGATGGGTGATCAAAAATACTTTTTCTGCCTATAGAAAACTGCTCGACATGAGCCAGGAAAAGTGTGACTACATATTTTCAATTAATTTGTCGGGGACCTCATTAGGAGATAAAGGCTTTCTTGGTTATATCCGCGAACAATTTGCTATTTATGCCATTCCCCCCAAAGCAATCTGTTTTGAAATTACTGAGACGGCAGCAATTGTTAATTTGAAACACACCATTAATTTGTTAACAGCGCTAAAAAAATTGGGATGTAAGTTTGCGCTTGATGACTTTGGTAGTGGCATGTCTTCTTTTATGTACCTGAAAAATTTTGATGTCGATTACTTGAAAATTGATGGCTCTTTTGTGAAAGAGATGCATCTTAATAAAATTGATCATGCCATGGTGCGTTCTATTCATTCAGTGGCTGAGGCATTAAATATTCAAACCGTAGCAGAATTTGTTGAGAATGATGCAATTCTTAAAGAGTTAAAACAAATTGGCGTGCATTACGGGCAAGGTATCGGCCTGGGCAAGCCAGTCGAATTGAAAAATTTGATAGAAAACTTTTCTCAGGTAAAATTGTAGGACTGAAATTAAACTTGCCGTTAGAATGGATACAATCCAAATAATGTTAGATTATGATTGAAACCGAGCGCCTAATTGCCTCGGAAACAGAAAGCACTCAAGAAGAAGTCGTTGAGCGTGCTTTACGCCCTAAGATACTTGATGAGTATATTGGGCAAGAAAAGGCAAGAAACCAGCTAGAGATTTTTATTAATGCTGCACGAGGACGTAGTGAGGCGCTGGACCATGTTTTATTATTTGGCCCGCCAGGGTTAGGTAAAACGACGCTTGCGAACATCATCGCACGTGAGATGGGCGTCAACTTACGTCAAACATCAGGACCAGTGCTAGAAAGGGCAGGGGATTTAGCTGCTTTACTCACGAATTTGGAACCTAATGATGTTTTGTTTATTGATGAGATTCATCGTTTATCGCCAGTTGTAGAAGAAATTTTATATCCGGCCATGGAAGATTACCGTCTTGATATCATGATAGGTGAAGGGCCAGCGGCACGTTCAGTTAAACTAGATTTGGTGCCTTTTACTTTGGTGGGCGCAACAACACGTGCGGGCATGCTGACCAACCCGCTTAGAGATCGCTTTGGTATCGTGTCACGGTTAGAGTTTTATACCACTGAAGAACTTGGGCGTATCGTCTTACGCAGTGCTGGATTGTTAGAACTGGAAATAACAGATACTGGGGCAGCAGAAATTGCCAAAAGGTCTAGAGGTACACCCCGTATTGCTAACCGGTTGCTACGTCGCGTGCGTGATTACGCTCAAGTAAAATCGAATGGTAAAGTCAGTGCTGAAATTGCTGATGCGGCGCTGGAAATGTTAGACGTAGATAAACTCGGGTTTGATGTCATGGACAGAAAACTATTGCAAGCGGTGCTTGAGAAATTTAGCGGCGGCCCTGTGGGGTTGGATAATTTAGCAGCAGCCATTGGGGAAGAGCGCGATACGATTGAAGACGTATTGGAGCCCTATTTAATACAGCAAGGTTACTTGATGCGTACGCCACGTGGACGGGTGGCGACAAGGTTAGCCTATCAACACTTTGGCTTGAAAGTGCCTGAAACGTTAGCGTCAGGAGCGTTGTGGCAACAGTAGTTTCAAACAATAATCAGCGGCATAACTGGCAGGTGCGAGTTTACTATGAAGATACAGATGCAGGTGGCGTTGTATACCATAGCCAATACCTTAACTTTATGGAGCGTGCACGCACAGAGTGGTTACGTCAATTAGGCTTTGAACAAACTTACCTTAAAGATGACTTGCATATTATTTTTGTCGTGCATAGTGTATCGATTGCTTTTAAACAGCCAGCCAGATTTAACGACTTATTAGACGTCTCAAGTGAGTTAGAAAAGATAGGGCATGGCAGTCTCGTCTTTTTGCAAAAAATTACCATCAACAGCCAACTTTTAGTGCAAGCGCAGGTCAAACTTGCCTGTGTCAACGCGCTTACCTTTAAACCCAGCACTATCCCTAAGCAAGTATTATTAAAAATGGAGTCGATATGAATGTAGCAGATGATATGTCATTGGTCACCTTAATTGCTGGAGCAAGCCTCCCAGTACAAATTGTAATGGTGATTTTGCTCATTACTTCACTTTTTTCATGGTGGTATATTTTTATTAAAGTATTTACTGTCAAAAGAGCCGAGGCAAATGCGGAAGAGTTTGAAACGGCCTTCTGGTCCGGTGGCGATTTAAATAAACTTTATGACGGCTTGTCTTCTGGCAAACGTCGCCGCAAGTCTCAAGGCATGGCCAGTATATTTGAGGCAGGCTTTAAGCAGTTTGTTCGACACAAACAACACAGCAATAGCAACACAGATTCAAAAGTTGATGTGAGTGAATTGATGGAAGGAGCACGTCGAGCCATGCGGGCTACTTACAACCGAGAAATGGATGATTTAGATGCGCATTTGCCTTTCTTGGCATCAGTCGGTTCAGTGAGCCCTTATATAGGGTTATTTGGTACTGTATGGGGCATCATGAATGCTTTCCGTGGGTTATCAAATGTCGCACAAGCAACGTTGAGTCAAGTCGCACCAGGGATTGCTGAAGCCCTCGTTGCGACGGCAATTGGTTTATTTGCTGCTATTCCTGCAGTGATTGCCTACAACCGTTTTGCTTCAACTGTAGATAGGCTCTCTGTACGTTATGAGAGTTTTATTGAAGAGTTTACTAACATCCTCCAGCGCCGTGCTTAGGTTTGATTCTTAAGTTTGATCGATTAAGCACACCAAGTTAAAAGGAGTTTTAAATGGCTAGAATACGTAGACGTCGCATGATGAACGAGATTAATGTTGTGCCGTATATTGATGTGACATTGGTTTTGCTGGTTATCTTTATGGTCACAGCACCGATGACTAATCCGGGCGTTGTGGATTTGCCTTCGGTTGGTCAAACACTTAAGCAAACAGCAGCGCCCATAGTGTTAACGGTGAAAAAAAATGGAGAAGCTGAGATAAATGGTCAAATGTTACCGCGTGATCAGCTACTGATTGAAGTAAAAAGCCAACTTGAGAAAGCGCCTCGTGCTGTTGTGGTTGCAGCAGATGAAAAAACTGAATACGGCAAAGTGGTTGAAATCATGGATCTGCTGAAGCAGGCGCAAGTAGAGAAAGTAGGACTGCTGTTTAAACCAGCACCTTAAGACGTATGTTTAGAAAGCATGAAACTACTATAGCGTGGAAGGCTGGCTGGCTGGCGTTGCTTGTGCACGTCTTATTACTAGGCGCTTTGCTTTTTTCATTTAATTGGAAAGCAGCACATACCGTCGTGAGTGTCAGTGACGTTGAGTTATGGAGTGAGCTGCCTAGCAAAACAAATCCTGCCCCTATGCCCCCTGTCATTCCAAAACCTGTCATTCCAAAAGAAGAACCGAAACCTGAGCCGCCTGAACCAGAAGTAAAAGAAGAACCTGAGCCACAGCCCGAGGTGAAAGAGGAGCCAAAACCAGAACCTGAGCCAAAACCGGAGGAGCCTAAAGTTGACATAGAGCTTGAAAATAAGAAAAAGGCCGAGGAAGAAAAGAAGCGGTTAGAAGAAAAGAAAAAGATCGAGAAGAAGAAAAAATTAGCCGAAAAAAAGAAAAAAGAAAAATTAAAACGTGAAAAGTTAAAGAAAATACAAGAAGCAGCATTTGACGATGAAGTAGAAGACGAGAATGAAAAGCGGCTTAAAGATTTGCAGCAAGAGGTGAGTAAAGTTAATAGGGGGCAGCCAAGCGGCCCAAGTAAAGGCGAGATGGATAAGTATATTGCTAGAATAAGCGCCAAAATACGAGGAAATGTTAACAGTTCACTTTGCGGAGACGGTAAACCACTGTTAACAATTAAGATCAAAATGCTACCGACGGGTGAATTTAGCAGCACACCAACTGTAACGAAATCTAATGGAACTGCTGCCTGTGATGCTGCAGTAGAGCGGGCTGCTATTGTATCGGAACCATTGCCATTACCAACAGACCCTGCTGCGTTAGCTAAATTTCGAGATTTAAACTTGAACTTTTATCCAAATGGTAAATAACTCAACACTGTTGTTGACTAATGGGATAGATGTAAAAAAGTGTAATTGCACTAGCTTTGGTCGTTGGTTACAGTAGAATTAGTTTGAACTTTTTTTTAAATAAGATACTAAAACAAATATGAATATTATTAAATTAGTCGTTTTCGCTTTTGCCAGCTTCATAACATTTACGGCAAATGCAGCCCTAGACATCGAGATTACCGGTGGTAGTGCACAGCAAATCCCCATCGCCGTTGTTCCCTTTGGTAATGGTAATAGCATTAAACATAAAATGGCGGATATTATTAATGCTGATTTACGGCGTAGCGGTTTATTTAAGCTGTTAGATACGCGCGGCATGCCAAATAAACCAACCAATGCTTCTCAAATCAAGCATGCTGAATGGGCTGCTTTGCAGGCTCAGGCCGTTGTAGTCGGTAGTGTTTCGCCGATAGCTGGAGGCAAGTTAAAGGTATCCTTTCAACTGGTTGATGTCTTAAAGCAAAGAAAATTAGCCGATATGGATTTTCAGCTTAAACCTAAACATGCGCGTATGACGGCGCATAAAATTGCTGATGTTATTTATCAAAAGTTAACGGGCAGGCCTGGTGCATTTGCCAGCCGTATTGCCTATGTTACTAAGAAAGGCACGCGTCATTACCTGTATGTGGCAGATGCTGACGGCTACAACCCACAAGTACTAGTTAATTCAATTGAGCCAGTCATTTCACCTGCCTGGTCACCAGATGGCACTAAAATGGCATATGTGTCTTTTGAAAAGAAAAAGCCTATCGTTTTTGTGCATACACTCACAACAGGTAAACGTAAGATTGTGGCAAATTATAAGGGCAATAACAGTGCACCAGCTTGGTCACCAAATGGCAAGAAGCTGGCTATTGTATTGACCTATGGCGCCAATTCACAGATTTATACTATTAATGCAAGTGGTGGTGGTTTAAAGAGAATTACCAAGAGCAGAGGGATTGATACAGAGCCAGCATTTTCGCCAGATGGTAAGTGGATTTACTTTAGTTCAGACCGTGGCGGTAGCCCACAAATTTACAAAACTTCTGCGGGTGGTGGTGGTGTAAGCCGCGTTACCTTCAAAGGGGCATACAATGTTAGCCCCCACTTTTCACCTGATGGAAAATCATTAGCCTATATACGCAACGATGGTGGGCGATTTAAAGTTGCTACGCAAGATTTAGCCAGCGGACAAGTGCAATTGTTAAGTCAAGGCAGTCAAGATGAATCCCCTAGTTTTGCCCCAAATGGAAGTATGATTCTCTATGCAACTAAAAAAGGCGCGCGTGGGTCTTTGGCAGCAGTGTCATTTGATGGTAAAGTACGACAAAGCTTAAGGGAGGCGCGCGGCGATGTGCGTGAACCAGCTTGGGGACCTATGCTTAAATAGGGTCTAGTTGTAGAATTAGCAATAAATTGAACGTTACTCATACCGTATAGAAAAGGAGCAATGCATGATCAACCCAAAAAAAATTCAATCTAAACTCTTAATTGCAGCAGCAATTTCAGTGTTCTTGGTAGGTTGTAAAAGTACACCCATTCAAGATGGCGCTTCAGTAGAAGACAAAAGCCCATCTGCAACTGCTGATGGCTCAGATGTTAAAGGGGCAGTTATTGACGGGTCTAGTGCAAGTGGAAGCAGCAACGAATTGAATGACCCAAATAGCATTTTGTCAAAACGTAATATTTATTTTGATTACAACAGCGACACAATTCGAGCAGAGTATCGCCCAAATGTGGAAGCACATGCTAAATATTTAAATGCACACAATAGTACTAAAATGACACTGCAAGGTAATGCGGATGAACGTGGCACACGTGAGTACAACTTATCTTTAGCACAGCGTCGTGCAGTTGCTGTTAAAAGAGCGCTTAATATTTTAGGTGTGCAAGATGCACAAATTGAGACTGTTAGTTACGGTGAAGAAAATGCAAGTGCTAACTGTGGCGCTGAAGACTGTTTCCAGCAAGACCGTCGTGTAGAAATCGTTTACCCAAACGAGTAAAGTATGAATCAATTGCAAAAGAGCCTATTCGTAGGCTTGGGTTTTTTTGCCCTTAGTTCGCATGCTGCACTATTTGACGATACTGAGGCACGTAAAAAGATTTTAGATCTTCAAGTTGAAAGCCAAGCGAATCACGATGCGCAGGCGGCTGAGATTGAAGATTTGAAGAGGCGTGCCACAGTGCAAAGTCAAAGTTTGCTAGATATGCAAAATGAGATTGAGCTACTTAACCAAGAAGTAGCTCAATTAAGAGGCGGTTTAGAAGTAGCTAATCACGCTTTAGAAGTGTCTGAGCAAAGACAAAAGGACTTGTATGCTGATACAGATGCGCGGATTCGTAGACTAGAGGGCGGTGGTTCGCCAGAGGCTGGTGTAGCGGGAGAAGTTGACCCTGCGACGCAAGCAGAAGATGTGGAAGCTTATAAGCAGGCTTATGCATTGAGTCAAAATGCTAAGCATAAAGAAGCATTTTCTGCATTTGATGGTTTTATTAAGGCGTATCCTGATAGTCAATTGGTGCCAGATGCACTTTACGGTCTAGGTTATTCGCAGTTCGCATTAAAAAGCTATAAATCTTCAATTGCAAGCCAGCAAAAATTGCTTGATGCTTATCCTGAAAATGCGAAGGTACCGAATGCGATGTACAGTATTGCAAATAGTCAGATTCAGCTTGGCAAGGTCAAGAGCGCAAAGAAGACTTTACGTCATTTAATTGCAAAGCATCCAGAAGCTGATGTGACACCAAATGCAAAAAAACGTTTAAAGGTGCTTGAGACCATTAATTAATTGGCGCTTGAATCTAAATTTAAATACTTTTGCTTTAAAATGACGCCAACTTAACCGTTGGCGTTTTTGATTGATATGGCGATAAAAATTTACGAAATTTTCTATTCTCTACAAGGAGAAAGCACGCGCTTTGGGTTGCCAACAGCTTTTGTGCGCCTGACGGGTTGCCCTATGCGTTGTACTTATTGCGATACAGCGTATGCATTTTCAGGCGGTGGCAATATGGATGTGGAAAGTATTCTGAGCCAGGTGAAAGATTTTGGTACGCAATATGTTACGGTCACCGGCGGAGAACCGCTTGCGCAAAAAGAATGTCATGTTTTATTAACCGCTTTGTGTGACGCCGGGTACAGTGTGTCATTAGAAACGGGCGGTGCAATGGATATTGCCCAAGTGGATGATCGAGTTTCTGTGATTCTAGATATTAAAACACCTGCTTCTAATGAAGAGAAAAATATGTTGTGGACTAATGTTGACCATATTAGATCTAAAGATGAGATTAAGTTTGTATTGTGTAATCGTGAAGATTATGACTGGGCTAAACAAAAAATTATTGATTTAAGCCTGGATGAAAAATGTACTGTCTTGTTTTCTCCAAGTTTCCATGACTTGAATTCAACTGAGCTGGCTGGCTGGGTTTTGGCTGACAAGCTGCCCGTGCGCGTACAACTACAAATGCATAAAATACTATGGGGCGAAAAGGCTGGGGTATAAATTCTAATGAATACAAAAAAGAGAGCTGTTGTACTATTATCTGGTGGCTTAGATTCTGCCACCTGTTTAGCCATCGCTAAATTGCAGGGATTTGATTGTTATTGCTTGAGTGTGGATTATCACCAACGCCACATAGCTGAGTTACAAGCAGCACAAACAATAGCATCTAGCCTAGCTGTAAAAGAGCATAAAACAGTGCGGTTGGATTTAGGGTTGTTTGGGGGGTCCGCACTCACTGACAGCCGAATAGACGTCCCTGAAGGGGAATCAGAAGGTATTCCTGTCACTTATGTGCCGGCACGCAATACGATTATGTTGTCTTTGAGTTTGGCATGGGCGGAAGCATTGGGTGCACAAGATATCTTTATCGGGGTTAACGCTTTGGATTATTCGGGTTACCCAGATTGCCGTGGGGAGTATATTAGTGCTTTCCAAGAGATGGCAAATTTAGCCACTAAAAGTGCAGTGGAAGGTAAGAAAATTACTGTACATGCACCCTTGATTGAGATGACAAAAGCGGAAATTGTTTTAAAAGGTACCACACTGGGTGTTGATTATAGTAAGACAGTTTCATGCTACCAAGCAGACGACCAAGGTCGCGCCTGCGGCCTATGTGATTCATGTCGATTAAGAAAAGAAGGCTTTCTTAAAGCAGGTATTAAAGACCCAACAGCTTACAGGTAAGGTTTACTGCCTAAAGACGTACTGATGAACAGAAGTCGACCATGTAGACTGATGAATGAAGGCTTAGAAACCCCCAAAGAAGAATATACTGTATTTAATAGAGACGAGAATAGTTTAAACTTGGAACTAACGGTTAAAAAAGAAAAATTAACGGGTGGAGTAGCATTATTGTTGATCATGATTTAAAAAGGCGAGTGTCCGTATTGGAACAAGGTCTCAGTCAACTGGGCCAAGGTATTATTTTGCTCTCCAACTTAGGGAGAGTTTTATTTATTACAGATGTTGCCAATGAGATGGTGCAGGAAAAAGATGGTCTAAATATAAAAGAGGGTGTTTTAAAGGGCATGCTTAAGCCAGACCATGCGCGCTTACAACAGATGCGAGAAGCGGTGTTGCGAGACCCTGAGTTAGAGCAAGGCTATAAAAGTTTTTATATACATAGAAATAATCAGAAGAAGCCATATTTACTGTTAATGAGTAAGATGAACGCAGAAACAATACCAAGCAAAGTTGATGAAGGCGTGCTGATTATTATTAAAGATACGCATGCTAATGCAGCGCACTGGCAAGAGCGGTTAAAAAAAATATTTAGGCTGACAAACCGTGAAGCCGATTTTGTTGTGTGGCTGACAGAGGGTAGGACGATTAAAGAAATAAGTACGGTGATGAGCATTGCTGAAGACACCGCAAGACAGTATCTTAAAAACTGTTTTAAAAAGATGGAAGTCAATAAACAGCACGAGCTTGTGTGCTTGGCGATGGATAGCTTAAGAAAAAGATAGTTCAGCGCATTTTCTTTGCCATCCTGATTAAAATAACGTATAATCCGCGCCTTTCTGCAGAAAATTAATATAAGAGAATATATATATGGTTGTTATCCGTTTATCACGTGGTGGATCTAAAAAGACTCCATTTTTTAATTTAGTTGTAGCTGACTCACGTAATCCTCGTGATGGTCGTTTTATCGAGCGCGTAGGTTTTTATAACCCTTCTGCTAGTGGTCAAGCTGAAGCTTTGCGTGTAGATCACGAGCGCGTTAATTACTGGACAGGGACTGGTGCACAACTTTCTGATACCGTGAAACGTTTAGTTAAGCTGCACGCGACAGGCCCTGAAGGCATGGAAAAAGCAAAAGCGAAAGATGAAGAAAAAGCGAAAGTGAAAGCAGCTAAGATTGCAGCAGCTGAAGCAGCCAAGATAAAAGAAGCAGCTGATGCAGCGGCAGCTGAAGCTAAGGTAGAAGCCGAGGCTAAAGCAGCGGAAGAGGCAGAAGAGGCAAAAACAGCAGAAGTTGAAGAAACAGCAGCTGAGGAAGCACCTGCAGCAGAAGAGGCCGCTCCAGAAGAACCTGCGGCTGAAGCAACTCCAGAAGAGCCTGCGGCTGAAGAGACAGCTCCAAAAGAACCTGAAGCTTAATAAGTTGAGTTGTTTCCGATGACTGCGGAAACGGATAGCTTGGTCATCATGGGGCGCGTTGTCGCCCCATACGGCATTAAGGGCTGGGTAAAAGTTTTACCTGACACTGAACTGTTAGATGGCTTATTGCAATATAAAACTTGGCTGATTGGCAAAGGTAATGATTGGCGTGCCATTAAGCTAAAATCAGGCAAAGTACATAATGATGTACTGGTGGTTAAGTTGGACGGTGTTAATGATAGAGATGCTGCTTTTGCCTGTAAGGGTCAGCAAGTAGCAGTACAAAAAGACGCATTACCAACGTTGGATGATGATACTGAATTTTACTGGTCTGATTTAATCGGGCTAGCTGTCAAAAATCAACAGGACGTTGATTTTGGCAACATTGCAGATGTATTTGAAACAGGGGCTAATGATGTCATTGTCATTAAAGGTGATATTGACAGGCTTATTCCTTTTACAGAGCAAACAGTGATTGAAGTGAGTATTGAGAATCAAACGATGCTGGTAGATTGGGATGAAGACTTTTAGTTTTCATTAATAAGTAATGCTTAGGTTTATATGATATTTGATGTCATTACACTGTTCCCAGAAACATTTGCTGCAATCACTGAACATGGTATTACAGCACGTGCATTTGAGAATAAAATTGTTGATCTGCAATGTTGGAACCCACGGGAGTTCACGACAGACAACCATAAAACGGTAGATGACAGACCGTATGGCGGTGGCCCAGGTATGGTGATGTTAGTAGCACCGCTAGAAAAAACTATCTTGGCAGTTAAAGAGAAGCAACGTAAGCAAGGGGTGACATCTAAAGTCATTCATTTGTCACCAAGTGGAGTGCCTTTAACGCACAAGAAAGTGACGGAGTTGAGCCAGGAAGAGGGCTTGATACTATTAACAAGTCGGTATGAGGGTGTTGATCAACGTTTGCTGGATGGGCATGTTGATGAAGAAATTTCAATTGGCGACTATGTTTTGAGTGGTGGAGAATTGCCCGCCATGGTGTTGATGGATGCCGTGATTAGGCACTTGCCAGGCGTACTAGGTGATGCAGAGTCAGCAGTACAAGATTCATTTGTGAATGGCTTGCTAGACTATTCACACTACACACGACCAGAACAGTATAAAGATAGCAAGGTGCCTGAAGTGTTGTTATCAGGCAACCATGAAAAGATTAGGCAATGGCGATTGAAACAATCGTTAGCACTAACAAGGGTAAAACGCCCGGATTTACTGGCCGCAAGGTCGTTGACGAAAGAGGAAGCTCGGCTGCTTAAAGAAATAGAGCAGGAACAAGCATCTTCATAACTAAAAGGAGCACAAAGTGGCAGATATTATCAAAATGTTAGAAGAGGAAGAAATTGCCCGTCTAGGCAAAGATATTCCTGATTTTGCACCAGGCGACACATTAGTGATTGGTGTGAATGTGGTTGAGGGTACACGCAAGCGTGTGCAGGCATTTGAAGGCGTTGTGATTGCAAGACGTAACCGCGGTCTTAACTCATCATTTATTGTGCGTAAAATTTCTTCTGGTGAAGGGGTTGAGCGTACATTTCAATTATACTCACCGTTAATTGCAAGCATTGAAGTAAAGCGACGTGGCGATGTTCGCCGTGCAAAACTTTACTACTTGCGTGAGCGCTCAGGTCGGTCTGCGCGTATTAAAGAGAAATTAGTGCTGAGAGATAAAGATACAGCGGCAAAAAAATCAGCAGCAGATTAGTGCCAAGTTGTAAAATTAAAAGCCTCAAAACATTTTTATGTTTTGAGGCTTTTTTTGTTTGCCTTGATTAGATATTTCGAGTTTAATTATCATATGGTAGATAAAAATAAACTTCCACTGCAGTTTGATGCAGTGGTTAAAGCGCCTTTTGGCGCTGTAGGTATATCCGTTCAAGGTATGCAAGTTACCATTGAATTGATCTCTAAAAAACACAAACCTAAACCAGCAGAGCATAAATTGGCGAAACAGGTCGAAAGTCAATTAGAGGCCTATTTTGCAGATTCACAACATTACTTTAATTTACCCCTGGTTTTTAAAGGCACGCCTTTTCAGAAGCGTGTTTGGCAGGTAATTAATGCCATTCCTAAAGGCAGCGTGTTGACTTATGATGAGATTGCTCAGGAGATAGGTTCCGGCCCGCGTGCGGTAGCCAATGCCTGCGGAGCGAATTATATGCCTATAGTAGTGCCGTGTCATCGAGTGGTCGCCAAAAAAGGCTTGGGGGGGTTTATGCAGGGAACCCCTAAAGGACTTAGTATCAAGAAATGGCTGCTAAAACATGAGGGTGTAGACGTGTGATAGCAGATGGGGATGCGCTGGATACTAGTCAGCTCGATGCTTTTATCGATCATTTATGGCTAGAAGATGGGCTGTCAAAGAATACGTTAGAAAGTTATCGCACTGATTTAGCGCTATTCTCAGTTTGGTTGGTCACACAAAAAACAAAACTGACTAAAGCGAATCAAGCAGATATTCAACAATACCTCGCCGTCAAGTTTCCACAAAGCAAGCCGCGTAGCATAGGCCGTCTTATTGCCAGTATCAGACGCTTTTATCGTTACTGCCTGCGTGAAAAACTAATTGAAATAGATCCTAGCTTACATATAGAGTCACCAAAATTGCCACGTAGTTTGCCCAAAAGTTTAAGTGAGCAAGAAGTGGAAGATTTGTTAAATGCACCAGATATTAACCAACCCATTGGATTACGTGATAGAGCGATGCTAGAGCTGTTATATGCCAGTGGTTTACGTGTATCAGAGTTGGTGACAATTAAGGTGAATGAAGTCAGCACGCAAGATGGTGTGGTGCGCGTTACAGGCAAAGGTAGTAAGACGCGTTTAGTGCCAATGGGGGAGGATGCTGCAGATTGGATTGATCGTTACCTGAAACATGCTCGCCCAGAAATGCTGAAAAAGCGGCTATCTGACGATTTGTTTGTAACAACACGCGCAAGTGCGATGACGCGACAAGCTTTTTGGTACTTAATCAAGCGCTACGCGGTACAAGCGGACATTGATAAACCAATGTCACCCCATGTGTTGCGCCACGCGTTCGCAACTCATTTATTAAATCATGGTGCTGATTTGCGTGTCGTGCAGATGTTGTTAGGACATTCGGATATTTCAACGACGCAGATTTATACGCATGTCGCTAGAGAGCGATTGAAGAAACTGCATTCAGTACACCATCCGCGCGGATAGCATCTCGTCCTTCTTCGATGGTAGCGCCTGCTTCCCATTCCTCAATAATTTTTTTAGCTTCAGTTTGGTGCTCATCATTGACGCTCACGGTAATTAAATCGGCTGTAGGTAGCGCCCCTACACCGCCTTGCAAATACTCACCTTGAATAAATGCACGAATCTTATACTGCTCAAGCAAGCCTTTAATCATATTAGCGTCCAAGCTGTTGTTGGCGTTGTAGATAATAACCATTATTTTTGTCTGTGAATCATCACGCCCAATGCTTTTAGCCCTGGCAACACACCTGGCTTAGCCACTTTAACCTTAACGCTCAGCGCACTAAACTCTTTCAGAATCAATTGGCAAATATGCTCGGCTAGCGTTTCTGCTAATTTAAAGCTATGTTGCGTTAACGTGTCTCGAATGCGGCTGATAACTAACCCGTAATCTATCGTGTCTTCAATGGCATCGCTTTTGCAGGATTTGCTTAGATCGTAGCCAATTTCAATGTCTAAAATGATGGTTTGCAGTTTCAGACGTTCCCATTCGGGTACGCCGAGTTTGGTTTGCACCGAAACTTGTTCTAAAAATATCGTGTCCATGGTTTTGCTATCGTTTAGAATGTGACTATTAGATTTTAGTGTATATCAATGGTAAACACTAATCAGGCGTTTTCAGGGGTGTTGTATGAATGTGTTAGATTTTGTGCCGGAATCGTTATTACCGGCTATTTGGATTATCGCAGCTTATCTGTTGGGTTCAGTTTCATTTGGCATCTTAATTAGCAAAGTGTTTGGGTTGGCTGACCCGCGTACTGTTGGTAGCGGCAACCCCGGTGCGACGAATGTGCTACGTAGCGGTAAAAAGTCTGCTGCACTGTTTACATTGCTAGGAGATGCTTTTAAGGGTTGGTTGCCCGTATGGCTAGCATTATGGGTAAACGCCCCAGTATGGGTGGTAAGCTTGGTTGGAATTGCCGTGTTCTTAGGGCATTTATACCCAATCTACTTTAAATTCAAAGGTGGCAAGGGTGTTGCGACGGCTTTAGGTGTAATGGTAGCAATCTCGCCTTGGTTGGCACTAGCTGCCGCAGCTGTATGGGGTGTTGTTTTCTTTTTCTCACGGTATGCTTCTTTGGCTAGCATTATTGCTGCTATCGCTTCACCTATTGCTACTTATTTGCTGTTGCCACATGCTGCCAAGTACGTGTTGATGGTATTTGTATTGTCAGCAATGTTAGTTTGGCGCCATCGGTCAAATATTCAGAAGTTGCTGGCTGGTACAGAGTCCGGCTTTGGTAAAAAGTGATATAAGACGTTAAATATCAATATGTTAAATATCAGTGTACCAAATATTAAGGCGCCATAAGTTCCGCTAAATCCCAACGAGGGCGCACACTGAAGCTGTAGCCTTGTTCGGGGTTGTTTTTTTGTGCTTTTAGCCGCATTGCACCTGCAAAGGCAATCATTGCGCCGTTATCGGTACAAAATTCCAAGCGAGGATAGCTCACTTTGCATAACTTACGTTTAGTGGCTGCATTTAGGCTTTCCCGTAACCGCATATTGGCACCAACACCGCCGGAAACGACCAAGTTATCTAAACCTGTTTCACGCAAGGCAGTCATGCACTTGCTGGTTAACACCTCTGTCACAGCCTCTTGAAACTCCCAGGCGATATCAGCTTGTGTTTGCGTATCCAAAGGTTGATTTTTGTTCACGAGTGTTAATACTGCTGTTTTTAAGCCACTAAAGCTAAAGTCTAAATTTTTGCTATGCAACATTGGCCTTGGCAAAGTAAACCGAGCGTTACCTTGTGTCGCGAGCTTTGCTAGTGCAGGGCCGCCGGGGTAGCCTAGCCCTAATAGCTTTGCTGTTTTATCAAATGCTTCACCTGCCGCATCATCTAGCGTGTCGCCGAGCAAGATGTACTGCCCAATACCATCTACGCGCATTAATTGGCTATGCCCACCAGAAACCAACAATGCTACAAATGGAAATGCTGGTGGGTTGTCTTCTAATAATGGCGCAAGCAAATGGCCTTCAAGGTGGTGTACACCAATACTGGGCACTTGGAGTGCAAAGGCAAGGGATTGGGCAATACTTGTGCCTACTAACAATGCGCCAGCTAAACCGGGCCCTTGTGTAAAAGCAATACCATCAATATCTTTTAACGTTTTTTTGGCTGAGGCTAAGACTTGGTTAGTTAGTGGTAATGCGCGTCGAATATGGTCGCGTGAAGCAAGCTCAGGCACAACTCCACCAAAATCGGCATGCATCGCAACTTGGGAATGCAGTGCATGTGCCAATAAGCCATGCTTTGTGTCATAAAGCGCAACACCTGTCTCATCACAGGAGGATTCCACACCTAAAACTAACATGTTGAGATTGCCATATAAAGATTGCCTAAACTTGAGTAACGCGTTAGAATACGCGGTTTTCGACGCTACTTCAATGTGGTGTTGATTTTTGAACAAGAATTTTTAAGGAATGGTGATTTAATGTCTTCAATTCGTGTAAAAGAGAATGAGCCGTTTGACGTAGCGCTACGCCGCTTCAAGCGTTTGATTGAAAAAACTGGTTTGATTAATGACTTGCGCGCACGTGAGTTTTATGAAAAACCTACATGGGTACGCAAGCGCAAAGCTGCGGCTGCTGTTAAACGTCAATATCGTCGTTTACGTGGTCAGCAACTTCCAGAAAAACTTTACTAGTCACTCGTAATGACATTAAAGGCTCAGATATCTGAGGAGATGAAGAGTGCTATGCGCGCAAAAGAAAGCGTGCGCTTAGGGACGATTCGCTTGTTACAGGCAGCGATTAAACAGCGTGAAGTTGATGAAAGAATCGAACTTGCAGATGCTGATGTAATCAGTGTTATCGAGAAAATGCTCAAACAACGCAGAGATTCTATTGCGGCATATGAATCCGCTAACCGAAATGATTTAGCCGATATAGAAAAAGCTGAAGTGACTGTATTGCAGGCTTACTTGCCAAAACAGCTGACAGAAAATGAAGTAAAAGAAGTTTTAGAAAAAGTGGTGATGGAGACAGGCGCTACGAGCATTAAAGATATGGGTAAAGTCATGGGCGCAATTAAACCATTGGTTGCTGGAAAAGCCGATATGGGCAAAATATCTGGTTTGATTAAAGTACGATTAGCTTGATCACTAACCACTCAAATGAAAGGAGCTATTAGCTCCTTTTTTTTATTTCGGCTATCATCATACGAATATGATTCCTGAACAGTTTATCCAAGAGTTGCTAAATCGCGTAGATGTTGTTGATGTGGTGGACAAAAGCGTTCCGCTAAAAAAGGCAGGCGCTAATTATTCTGCTTGTTGTCCGTTCCACAATGAAAAATCACCGAGCTTCACAGTTAGCCCTACCAAACAGTTTTATCATTGTTTTGGGTGTGGTGCGCATGGCACTGCTATTAGTTTCTTGATGGAGTATTCAGGCTTAAGCTTTGTGGAAGCAATTCACGAGCTTGCAAAACAAGCGGGCATGATCGTCCCACAAGAAAAACACGACACTGATAGACCACCAAAGAAAGTGGTGGTTGGCTTGCATGAATCATTGCAGCAGGCAGCGGTTTATTACAAAGTAGAGCTTAAAAAGTCTCAACGCGCGATTGATTACTTAAAAGGGCGTGGTTTAAGTGGGGAAATTGCGGCCAAATTTCAAATGGGTTATGCGCCAGCAGGCTGGCAAAACCTACAAAGTATATTTCCAAATTATGACAATGAAGTCTTAACGACAGCGGGTTTGGTTGTCAGCAATGATCAGGGTAAACGGTATGACCGCTTTCGCGATCGCATTATGTTTCCGATACATAATCAAAAGGGTGAGGTGATTGGTTTTGGTGGGCGGGTGATTTCCTCTGAAGACACGCCAAAATATTACAACTCCCCTGAGACGCCAGTGTTCCAAAAAGGGCATGAGCTATACGGCTTGTTTATCGCGCGCCGTGCAATTAGAGATGCGGGCCGTGCGCTGGTGGTGGAAGGTTACATGGATGTGGTTGCGTTAGCGCAGTATGGTATTGACTATGCGGTAGCTGCATTAGGTACTGCGACTACACCATTTCATATTACGAAGCTGATGCGCCAAACAGATGAGGTTGTATTTAGCTTTGATGGAGACAATGCGGGCCGCGCCGCTGCATGGCGCGCTGCGATAAATGCATTACCAGTCCTGAGTGATGGTTTAAAACTACGTTTTTTGTTTTTGCCAATTGGACATGATCCAGATTCTTATATACGTGAGTTTGGAAAGGAAAAGTTTGAAAAAGAGATACAAAGTTCAATGCCGCTTTCACAATACATTGTCCAGCAGTTGTGTGAGCAGAACCTGCTTAATTCGCAAGAGGACAAAGTGAAGCTCTTGAATGATGCAGAGCCGATATTAAAGCAAATTAAGGCGCCTAGGCTTTCCTTGATGTTGCGTAAGCGGGTTGCTGAATTGGCGCAAGTTACGGATGCTGAGATGCAAATTCTTCTAAAGTTACCAGTGCCGGGGAAAACACCTCAAAAAGCTTTTAAACGACAATCAAGATCACCATTATCTTTAAAAAAACGATTTATTCTGATGGCGCTTATGCGGCCAGAGTTGGTTTCTGCAGAAGATCTTGATTTTGTGGATACTGAGACAACAGAAGATCGCTTTTTAATTGAGGTATTAAATGCCTGTATAGGGAACCCTACCTTTAAGCCAGCAGTATTGCTACACATGATAAAAGAGGCAGATGCCGGTTTGATGACGGAAATCGAGCGGGAGTTACATCAACTAGAGGATGATTTGGATTTTTCTCTTGAATTTGAGGGTGCACGTACCCAACTAACAGGCACAGCACAACAACGCAGAGAAGCAAAGCTATTAGATGCCATTAAGGAAAAACCCTTGAGCGCTTTAAGCTTAGAAGAGCGTGAAATGCTTAAGAAGCTAGGCACTAAATAAAATGGCCGTATGAGTTAGCGTCCATGCTTCACGGCTAAGGTTTAATTCTGTTCTCTCGTTGCTTTTGGGCTATCAATTAGTGCAAAAATAATGTACAATCATCGGCTACCCAAAATTTATAATAATTCAAGTTTTGAAGATGCATCTATCAACGATAACGAAGAATTAAAGGACTCGCATGGCTAGACCTAAATCACAGAAGACGCTAGAAAAAGAAAGACAAAAGCGTGCTGCGGAAGCGCTTAAAAATGACCCTGTAGCGCGGGCTTTAGATGCAGAAACACGTCGTACACGCTTAAAGACTTTAATCATGCTTGGTAAAGAGCGTGGCTATCTGACTTACGCTGAAATTAATGACCATCTACCAGACGATGTGCATAATACCGATCAAATTGACGGCATCATTGGCATGATTAACGATATGGGCATTCAGGTGTATGAACAAGCGCCAGATGCGGAAGCATTGTTGATGAATGATGCACCTGCCCCAGTTGCAGACGATGATGCTGCTGCAGAAGCTGAGCAGGCACTAGCAACGGTAGATTCCGAGTTTGGTCGCACAACAGATCCAGTCCGTATGTATATGCGTGAAATGGGTACAGTTGATTTGCTAACACGCGAAAGTGAAATCGAAATTGCTCGCCGTATTGAAGATGGCTTAAAACATATGGTGTATGCCATTGCTGCATGCCCAACAACGATTGCGGAGTTACTCTCTATTGTCGATAAAGTGGAAAGTGAAGAAATTAGTGTCGAAGACCTGGTTGATGGGCTGATTGATAATGACATTGGTTTGGATGGTGCATTTGTAGCCGCGACCACAACTACAAAAACGGATGACACCTCCAACGAGAGTGATAGCGAAGGCAACAAAAAAAGCGAAGAGGAGGCCGCAGCGGAGGCCGCAGCGATTGCTGCAGCAGCATTATTAAGGCTAAAGCAGGAAGTATTGACTCGGTTTGCAACTATTCGCGAAGCGAATACAAAGATGAATGAGATTCGTGAGACGCGCGGTTCACAAGATCCAGAATATAAAGAACTGCATGACGTGGTTTTGCAAGAGTTGATGGTGTTCCGCTTTTCGGCTAAACAAGTTGAGTTTTTGTGTAATGAAGTACGTGGATTGGTGCAAGAGGTGCGACAACATGAGCGCAAGGTGTTGGATTTTTGCGTGAATAAGTCGGGGATGTCACGCCAGTACTTTATTAAGAGCTTTATTGGTAATGAAATCAACCTAGACTGGTTAGATGGTGAGTTGGCATTAGATAACCCTTATACAGAAACCTTGAGTCGTTTTAAAGACTCGATAATAGACCAGCAAGATCGTTTGATTGCTATGCAAGAAAAGATTGGCTTGCCAATTAAAGAGCTTAAAGATATTAATAAACAAATGACTACAGGCGAGGCTAGATCACGCCGTGCCAAACGCGAAATGATTGAAGCTAACTTACGGTTGGTAATTTCAATTGCTAAAAAATATACTAACCGTGGTTTGCAGTTCTTAGATTTAATCCAAGAAGGTAACATCGGCTTGATGAAGGCGGTTGATAAGTTTGAGTATCGTCGCGGCTTTAAGTTTTCTACTTATGCGACTTGGTGGATTCGCCAGGCGATTACACGATCTATTGCTGATCAAGCACGTACCATTCGTATTCCAGTGCATATGATTGAAACGATTAATAAAATGAACCGTATTAGTCGTCAAATATTGCAAGAGTCTGGCGCCGAGCCGGATCCAGCTTTGCTGGCTGAGAAGATGGAAATGCCTGAGGATAAAATCCGTAAGATCTTGAAAATAAGTAAAGAACCAATCTCAATGGAAACACCGATTGGTGATGATGAAGATTCTCATTTAGGTGACTTTATTGAAGATACGGGAACGTTAGCGCCTATGGAAGCAGCCGTTTATGGCAGTTTAAGAGATGCGACTTCTGAGGTGTTGGAATCACTGACGCCACGCGAAGCAAAAGTTTTGCGTATGCGCTTTGGGATTGAAATGAATACTGACCATACATTGGAAGAAGTTGGGAAGCAGTTTGATGTAACACGAGAGCGTATACGTCAGATTGAGGCAAAAGCCTTACGTAAATTACGCCATCCAACACGTTCAGAAAGATTGAAAAGCTTTCTTGAGACAGGGCAAGATTAGCGAGTTGTTTAGGTTATCGGCCCTCTAGCTCATGCTTGGTTAGAGCAGCGGACTCATAATCCGTTGGTGCTGTGTTCGACTCACAGGGGGGCCACCAAAAAATTAAAAGCATACCGTTATATTATCTAAAAATTAGAGGAGCATAAATTGAATACAACATTGGTACTCGAATATTTAAAGAAACATGGACAGAAGCTAGATAGGGAAATCGCCAAACATACAGGCATCTCGCTTGAAGAAGTGAATGATTCCATCTTGGAGCTAGAGAGCAACAAGGCTGTTTCTAGTTGCAGCGTAACAAATTTTGAAAATGGTGTCGCAATCGAAGGAAGGTTATGCCGAATCTCTGGCTATATTCCACCAGCAGCGCCAGGCAGGAAGTCTTCGCCACAGCCAACTTCAAGATAACTGGGTAGTTACACGCGCCGAGGTGGGTATACATTCAAAGTATATTCAATAGGTAATAAGAAATAAAAAACGGTTTGCAGAAATGCAAACCGTTTTTTTATTTGTCTGGAAGATGGGTTTAGTGAGTTTATAGCAGTGAAGAAATAAAATATCTAAATAACCCGATACCAACATAGACAACAAGTTGTATAAGGAATACTTATAAAAGCTGTTTAAAATATAAAAATAGGAGTAGTATTTTTTATATATAAGAGGTTCTTTATATAACTAAATTACTATTTATAAAATTTAATATATAAATATCAATGAGTTAAATGTATATATATGTATAAAAAAGGTATTAATTTGGATTTTAAGAAGTTTACGTTTAGATAACAGTGGTTAGGTCTATGAGTAAACAACTAATTAATAAAAACTATTATTGTTTAATAATGCTGCCACTTTAGGAGATTCGTATGAATACTATTGTAGATTTTAACCAGCTCAGCAATGTAACTTATGAGCAAGTAGAAACACGTTTTGATAGTGAGTTTGGTGTTATGTGGTCAATAATGCAGCCCAAGCCTCTTCCTTGTTTTAATAAGGTTTGTTTGAATAACCTGCTGGAGCAACATACTATGTTGCAAAAGAGTCAAGGTGAGGTTATCTACCAGGGTAAGTCAAGCCAAGTTAATTACTTGGTGCTTGCATCTCAGGTACAGGGAATTTTTAATTTGGGTGGAGATTTGTCGGTATTCAAGGAGTTAATCTTAACTAGAGATAAAGACAACCTGCTTGCATATGCAACACTTTGCATTGATAATTTATGGGCTTTTTATAATATGCAAGCACCGATTACAACAATATCTCTAGTGCAGGGACAGGCAATGGGTGGTGGATTTGAATCGGCATTATCTGCTCACGTTATGATCGCAGAAAAAAGCGCACTAATGGGCCTACCTGAGGTGTTGTTTAATCTTTTCCCTGGAATGGGAGCATTAAGCTTTTTGTCTAGAAAAATAGGAATGAGCCAAGCAGAAAAAATGGTGCGTTCAGGGAAAATTTATACTGGCGAAGAGTTATACCAAATGGGTGTAGTCGATGTGCTTGCTGAAGATGGGCAAGGGGAGTATACGCTTAATCACTGGGTTAAAAAGAATCATAGGTCTTTAAACTCATCACAAGCAATTAACAAAGCAAAACAATCGGTAAATCCATTAACTTACGAAGAACTATATAGAGTTACTGAAATATGGGTGGATGCAGCATTGCGTCTTGAGGAACGTAATCTAAAGGTGATGGAACGTTTGGTTAGAGCGCAAAATGCTAAAGTAAATACGCATGTTTCAGAGATTGACGGGAAGAAAAAAACCGCTTAATAAACTACTTGGAAGCCGCTTCAGGCCTTCTGAGGTAGTCTTCTATTGCAAGCGTTAGTTCTGAAAAGCCCTTGTTTACTCCCTCCATCATCTCTTGCGAATTGCTACTAGAAACTGAGTCATTTAACTTGCTCAGTTCTTCTATTGAGTTTGCAAGCTGTAGTGCACCTACACTTAAACTATTACCTTTTAGCGCGTGGCAATAATCTTGTAGCTCTCCGTAGTATCTTTGTTTGACTGCAGCATTAATCTGATTAATCATTTTTAATGAGTCAGCAAGATAGTTTTTAAGTAGCCTGTGCATAAATAGGTCATCCCCAACACCAATCTTTTCAAGTTCAAGTAGTGTGTTGGTATCAAGTGCAATATTGTCTTCAGTTAAATCAGATATGATTTTAATAGGCTTGTTCGTGTTAAATACATTGTTCATCCAGTAGGTTGCTGTATTGGGAGCTAAGTTAAGTATTCTCTCAATGGTGTTAAATAGCGTGGCAGCCTCTATTGGCTTGGTTAGTGTGCCATCAAACCCAGCATCATTAGCTTCTTGTTTAGTTGCCAAGGTTACATCTGCAGTAAATAGTATAAAACGTGTTTCTTTGTCAGTAGGCTGAGTAAAGCGATATAGCTTAAGCGCTTCTATACCATTCATGCCCGCCATATTTAAGTCTGTAATAACCAAATCAAAACTTTGAGTCTCGAGTGTGTCTAGCATTTCTTCGCTACTTTCAACTAGGCTAACGTTATGTCCTGGAAGTGCGAGTAACCTGGTTATAATTTTTTGATTTGTTATTTCGTCTTCGCAGATTAAAATGCTCAGTGGCTCCGCTATACTAATTGAAGCTGTACTGTTGGTAGCTATTTCAGTAGTTTCGTCACGCTCTATGGCAGGTGAATTTGAAAAATCTTTTTCTAAGTTTAATTTAAACCAAAAACGTGTGCCGACACCTTCAGTGCTTTCAAACTTTAATTCACCACCCATGGCTTCTACCATGTCTTTAGCAATTGTAAGACCCAGCCCACTTCCACCAAACTTACGTGTAGTGGCTGTATCAGCTTGTGTAAAACTTTCAAATACTTTATGTTGTTTATCTGTAGGAATTCCTACTCCGGTATCAGCAACTTCAAACATTACGTTAGACTTATCTTTTTCATCATCCAATAAAGTTGCTGAAATAGTGACACTGCCTTGCTCGGTAAATTTAATTGCATTGCCCGTTAAGTTTGCAAGTACTTGCTGCAATACAGTTACATCGCCTAATAGCGCTGTTGTAAGCAATGTATTAGAGATGCTGTTTTTCAGCTGAATGTTTTTAGTACTGCTTTGCGTTTTAAATATGCCGATAGTGTTGTGAATAGCTTCTTCAATCGATAAAGCAGTGTTCTCAATATGTAGTTTTCGTTCTTCTATTTTTGTAAAGTCTAATACGTTGTTCAGTAGAGAAAGTAATAACTTAGAAGAGCTGTCCAATGTCTGGAGTAGTTCTTGTTGGTCAGCATTGAGGGGGGTACTTCTAAATAGTGTGCTAATGCCAATAATGCCGTTGAGTGGGGTGCGGATTTCATGGCTCATGTTAGCAACAAACTGGGTCTTTGCCGAATTGGCTTCGGCTGCTTTTTTGCTTTCAATTTCTGCTTTAAATGTAGCCTCATGGAGGCGAGTGATTAGCTTTGCAATGTAAAGGGGTAATACGACCAACATAACTATTAGGCTTTGTTCGATAGTTTGGTGTGTTTGCCAGTATGGGCTAAAATTAGTTGCGATTAGAAAGCCCGCAATACTGAGCACTTGGGAATGGTAGAGGTATTTTTTACCATATCGGAAGCCATTTCCGAAAATCACCCATAAGTAGACAGCTACAAGCATTACACCAATATCGGCAGTAAGGGCAATAAAAATAGATGCTGCGCCTATATCTAACCAAGCACCCACTAGACGCCTAAAAACTGGACGAAATTTATTTTTAAAGATAGCTGTAAAAAGTAAGACAGCTAGCACCTCAAAAATAAAGACGACTTTAAAGACGACATACTCATGACTGCTAAGCGTATTGTTTAAATAGCTGTAAATAATGAAGCATAAAATGATCAGGCCAACAATTATGCGAAGCATTGCTTGCTCTAACTCTAGCGGGTTGCAACCTGAACTTGCTTCTTTATACCAAATTTTTAGTTTAGATAACATGTTTTTAGTTTGTTGCTATTTTGTGATGGATATAAAACTGCTTACTCTCTTCAAGCAAAAAACGAGCCATATCTTTTAATTTTTTTGGGTTTGCAGGTTTTGTTAGGCAAGCAGCCGCCCCTGCTGCGATGAGCTCTTTATGCAGCGCTTTCTCTTTACGCACGGTTATGACAATAATTGGCTTTGGGCCGACATTATTGGCTTGATCGATGGTTTGTACAAACTGCATGCCATCCATATGCATCATGCTAAAGTCAGTTACGATTAAATCAACTTGTTTATTACCCATCCAGGCTAGCGCTTCAACAGGGTCTGTCATGGTGACAACGTTTAAATTCAATTTGATCGATTTTAAAATCGCTGCATGAATAGCTAACACGGTTGGTTGGTCGTCGATAACCAACACCGTTTGTTTGAAATTAGCAGCGCTTCTAATATTGCTAATGACCATAATAACTACCTGCTTTTAATGAATGGGTGTTTCTTGCATTTCAAATATTTTTTCGATGGACTTGCGTACTGATAGCGTTGCGGCAATTAAGTCAGGGTCAAAATGTTTTCCGCTTTCCGCCTCAAGGTATGTAAAGGCCTTGTCCAAAGGCCAAGCTTCTTTATACGGGCGTTTGGTCGTAAGGGCATCAAACACATCTGCAATGGCAACAATACGGGCTGAAATAGGAATTTGATCGCCCTTTAGCTGGTAGGGGTAGCCTAGGCCATCGTAACGTTCATGATGTGCTAGGGCAATCTCCCCCCCCATTTGCAGATACTTGGATGGACTATTTTGTAGTATCTCGTATCCAATAATAGGATGCCGACGCATGGTCGCCATTTCCTCATCATCTAACGAACTATTTTTTAAGAGGATATTGTCTGGAATACCAATCTTACCAATATCATGCAAAGGTGCGGCTAATTCAATAATTTCAGTATCATGTTCGCTAAAACCGAATGCTTCAGCTATTACTTTGCAATATAAAGACATGCGCTGTAAGTGCGCCGCTGTGTCTAAGTCTTTATACTCACCAGCACGCGCTAGGCGCATTAAGGTCTCTTTTTCTCTAGCGCTAATATCAGCGACGGCAAGTTTAACTTTTTCTTCTAGTATGTCACCTCTATTTTGAAGCGCTAATTGTTGTTGGCGCATGGTGAGCAGGTTTTTGCTTCTTGCTGTACATTCATATATATCAACGGGCTTACTTAAGAAGTCTGCAACACCAGCATCAAGCGCTTGATAACGTGTTTCAGCGTCTTTTTTAATCGTAATCATGACGACAGGTACACCAGCATAACTCGGTATTTTTTTGAGTAGGCTCGTAAAGTCTACCCCGTTCATTTCAGGCATCACATAATCTATAAACACTAGGTCTGCTGTATGCTCTGCAGCCCACTCTAATGCTTTCTCTGGATTGTTTTTTTCAATAATTGTTATTCTAGGGTTAATGCTACGTATAACGTGCGAGAGAATAGTTCTGCTGGTGGATTGATCATCAACCACAAGTATTGAGCTGTTTTCTAATAACTGTACATTTATCATCAATTTGTCCTATTTCGGATCATCTAAGTTACAACGGCATTATTTATTTGGAAATGAAGGTCAGCTCAAGTGATTCTAAATTGTTAGTGTACTTAATAATTGCAGCAACCAAAACTATAGATATTTATTCACTAAAATATGCCATAGTTGATTTTGACATAACTACATAAAAAAACTACTAATAATTTTACGTGTTGTTCGTCATCGGTTTTAAATCAAATGCGATGCAAATACGTTTCTCATCTGCTTTGAAGGGAATGGTGCGATGAAATAGTGAAGAGGGGAATAAAACAATATCGCCTACATTGGGTATGGCGAGCCCTGTGGGAAAGTCACTTTGTTGTTTATTAGGTTGAATGGGATAGTTGTCGCCATGTGTGCCATATTCAAAAGCAGCCTCATTACCGTCACTTGTCGGTATCGTTAAGTAAACGGCGCCACTAATCCAGCCTATTTCATGTATGTGTGCATCTAAATGCCCACCTTGATTCATTTTAACAAACCATGAGCTATTAAATTCAAGCTCATCGGGAAAGGCTTTAATGAGCTCGCAATCCGCTTGAGAAAATTTATTTTTATAATGAACAAACTCTTGCTTAACTAACTCAGCAAGTGCTCTGAATGATGGTTCAGGTCTTTTAAAAAGGTTGCCAGCAGATTGTTTGCCGTAATGCAGCATGCCTTGTACGCGTTCGGCAATATCTTTGCTTTCAATATCAATCAGCAATTGTTTAAGTAGGCTGCTATTTTCCTGGGTTAGCTCACCAATGCTATTTTGGTAGACAAAATCAAGCCCATTTTTGCAAAAGTTATAAGGGTCGCCTTTCTCAAAATTAATGGCGTAATGCGTTGAAAGGGTCCCGATAAATGATGAGGTGTGCCGTGTGCTAACGACTACGTGGTCTAGTGTGCTTTTAAAGTCATCAAACCGCTCAGCTTTATATAAGCAATACATGCTTCGCGCTTGCCAGTCATCTAATTGCGAGCGATCAAAATGGGTGGCGGCATCGTTATATTTTTTAGCCAGATATAAAAACTCACCCATATTGTAATTTGCATTTGGATGGTCGGGGTTAAGTGATAATGCTGCTTGATAGTTTTTAACTGCATCATCCATATCACCATTGTCACGCAAGGTTTCGCCGAGGTTGTTATAGGCATCAGTGTAGTTAGGGAATAGTGAGATGGCTTGTTTGTAACTAGTAACGGCTTTCCCTAAAGTGCCTTTGTCACGTAAAGCTGTGCCCAGATTGAAATGGCCCCGTGCATCTTGAGGGTTAATTTTTAACCCTTGTTGATAGCTTGATATTGCTTCATCTAACAGGCCTAGCCGCTGTAATACTGTGCCTAAGTTGCCATGTGCTTCAAAAAATTCAGGCTTAAGTGCAGTGGCTTGCCTGTATGCGTCTACAGCTTCATTGAATTGATTGGTATTGCTCAATGCGATGCCTAGATTAAAGTATAGATCTGGTGTTTTTGGCTGTAGCTTTATCGCACTTTGATAACTGCTAATGGACGCTGAAAACTTTTGTTGCCCGTCTAAAGCAAGGGCTAATATATGGTGTAGTATAAATTCGCTTGGGTACTTTGTAACAAGGTCTTTGGCTGTTTTCTCGGCATCAGCTAGCTGACCGTCATTCAGTAATTGTATGAGTTGCTGTGTTGCTTGCTGACTGGGTTTGTTTGCCATATTGTATTTTGTTCTCAATTAGCTGGTGCGCATTTCTATTCTAGCGGCCAATTGTTTTAATAAGTGCATCGCCACTTGCGGGTTGTCCGTTAGCATGGCATCAATGTTTTCTGCATGAATGACAATAATACGCGCATTTGGGGAGACGACCATTGCATTTGTTGTGGTTGGTTGTTCGGTTAGGCTCGCCGTTTCACCAAAATAGTTTCCCGCATTTATTTTACGCAATATTCCATGATCATTGGTTAAATGCACTTCGCCAGAGACTAAATAATAAAGGCTGCGATCTGTATTTCCAGTTTCAAAAACATGCTCATGCTGTTGCATAGTCATGCCGTAGCGTAGCATGAGCGCTTCTATATAGTTGTCTTTATCAGCCACATCATCAAATAAGCCCCTGAGCAATAAAGCATCTTGTTTTCTCAGTGTTGCGATTAAAACAGAGCCCAATAAAAACACAGCAAAGTTAAGGTACAGCCATGTGATGGAGACAAACATATTTTTCATGCTGCCAAATACAGCACCAAAATTTTGATTGATCGATATGAATAACCCAAAGGCAGGCCGCATGAGCAACCAAAGCAATGCTGTCAATAATGCACCGATAAAAATATGGCGTAAAGCGACACGCATGGGAAAGAACATTTTATAAAACAACGCAATTAATGAGGTAGTGATGGCCAAAGTAATGCTGCCGCCCACAAAACTTAACATGCCTCTTGGTAAATGCACTGCCAAAAAGCGCACAATTTCTTCTACGACAAACCCTGCCGCAGTGAATGCAAAAAACAGCAATAAGATACCGAGAACAGAAAGAATGTCTCTAAGCTTGCCTTTAAAAAAAGAAGGCTGTTCGACAATAGACGAAATGTTATAAAACGAAGAGCGCATTGCTCTAGCGAGTGGTGTAATCGTCCAGAGTAAGATAAATAAGCCTAGTGCGCCCCATGCTGCTTTAGAATTAGACGCCTTGTATACCTCGGTCATAATTTTTCCGCTAAAGTCCGGCACGATGTTGCTGGTTAAAATGGCAAGCTTCACAATGGCATAGTCAGAAGAGAAGACTAGATGACTCAATAAATAGAATATGAGTAGTATCAGTGGAATTAACGCGAACAAGGCATAGAATGACAACGATGCAGACAGGCCCATAATATTGTGCCGCACAAAGCCTGCGAGGGTTTCACGAAACACAAAGAGTAAGGTAGCGTACTCTTTTTTGGAATACGCAACCAATGGTTTGCTAATCGCAGGATGCTGCGTAAGCCTTCTGATGCCTTCTCTTGTGTTTAATTTAACCAAAATATGAGTAATGCGATCATCGTTTCTTGCATTCTACAGTGACTTGAACTTTTCTGTTGCCCCAACTAAGGCAGAGACCGTGCCTGGCTCCATGGCTGAGTGCCCTGCATTTTGCACAACAATATATTCAGCATGCGGCATTGCTTTTGAAAGCAACCATGCTGTTTGTGGTGGGCACACCATGTCGTAACGGCCTTGCACAATAACGGTTGGAATATGCGCTAATTTCTCAGCAGCTTTTAGTATCTCTTCGCCATTGATAAAGCATAAGTTACGTATGTAGTGTATTTGAACACGTGCACGTGATACATCTGCTGCTTGTTCATCCGTTACTTCTTCAGCGGTCTTCTGCGTAGCTGGTGTTGCCTGCTCAGGTGTCGGGTCTAAACGCATGATGCTACTTTCAAAACGATTCCATGCAGCAGCGGCTGGGTGACTAATTGAAACATCATCAGATGAGATACGTTTTTCAAAAGCGGTTAATGCATCATTCTGTTCTGCCGCTGGTAAGTAGTCGAGTAATGCCTGCCAAACTTCAGGATAGAAGTATTGGATATCACCTAAAAACCAATTGAGCTCTGATTGGCGGCTTAAGAAGATGCCACGTAATGCTAGCGAAACAACCTTATTAGGGTGTTGTATTGCATAAGCCAACGCTAGCGTGCTACCCCAAGAGCCCCCAAACACGTGCCAGGCCGAAATATTAAGGTGGTTACGTAGTGCCTCTAAGTCTGCCACCAGGTCAGCTGTGGTGTTGTTCACTAGTGAGCCTTGTGGCTTACTTCTTTCGCAACCGCGCTGATCTAATAAAATGATTCTATAGTGACTAGGATCAAAGAAACGTCGCTGCCCTGGTCGACATCCGCCTCCTGGGCCCCCGTGTAAAAAGACAACAGGGCTACCATCAGGGTTGCCGCACTCTTCGTAGTAGATTTCATGTAAACCGTCAGTTTTTAGCCATTCTTTATTATAAGGTTCTATTTCTGGGTATAAATTGTAAGTGGTTTGACACATCTTATTTGATTCTTTCTCATTGATTTTATTGACTATTTAATTTAATGGCATTTAACGAAAAAAATAATTTAGAAATTTGTTAATAAATTGTAACTAAAGTGTTGCAATTGAAAATTAATTGATTTATATTTCGTATCTCACATGTAAATGTGTAGAAAAGTATGCTTTGAGTTCGTGGTGGTCAGTATATAGGGTTAAACCTATTTACTAAAGCAACAAAGTTTGAGCGTACTTCTTTAAAAACCCTTAGTAATAACTTTGGAGATAAACATGCAAGTAAACAAAATTAAGCTAGCTTTAGGCTTAGTAGCTGCAACAATGGCATTGCCAATGGTTGCTTCAGCTGCTGCAGACCAAGAAGCGGCGATGAAAAATGCTAACAACTGGGCTCATCCCCGTGGTCAGCATAATAACCAGGGCTACAGTACGCTAGCTCAAATTAACAAAGGTAATGTAAAAAACCTTAAAGCTGCTTGGACATTCGCGACTGGTGTAAACCGTGGTCATGAAGGTTCACCAGTTGTTGTTGGTAACATGATGTATGTACATACAGCATTCCCAAACAACGTATACGCACTTGACTTAAACGATAATCAAAAAATCGCTTGGTCATATTTCCCTAAACAGGATCCATCAGTTCAAGCAGTTCTTTGTTGCGATAACGTTAACCGTGGTTTAGGTTATGGTGACGGTAAAATTTACCTTCAACAAAATGATGGTAACTTAGTTGCGCTAGATGCTAAAACAGGTAAAAAAGTATGGTCTGTATTAGTAAACGATCCAAAAATTGGTGCTACTAACACAAATGCTCCTCACGTTATTAAAGACAAAATCATCACTGGTTGTTCTGGTGCTGAATTTGGCGTGCGTTGCTTCTTAGTTGCATACAATGCTAAAGATGGTTCACTAGCATGGAAAGCATATTCAACAGGTCCTGATTCAGAAGTATTAATCGGTGATGATTTCAACTCAGCTAACCCACAATATAGTGCTTTGTCAGTATACAAAGACATTAACGGTGGTAACAAAGAAGGCGGTTCTTTTGAAGCGCTTAAAGCTGGTGAAATGAAAATTGGCGAAAAAGACCTTGGTGTTCGCACATGGTTAAAACCACAAGCTGTTAAAGATGGCTGGCAACATGGTGGTGGCTCTACATGGGGCTGGTGGCCATATGATGCACGTACAAACTTAGTGTACTACGGTACAGGTAACCCATCTGTTTGGAACCCAGACGTACGTCCAGGTGATAACAAATGGTCTATGACTATTTTTGCTCGTGATCTAGATTCAGGCGTTGCAAAATGGGGCTATCAAATGACTCCTCATGATGAGTGGGATTATGATGGTATTAACGAAGTTATCTTGTTCGACAAAGGTGGCAAAACATATGCATGGCATCATGACCGTAACGGTTTTGCTTACACATTCAACGCTGCTGATGGTTCATTAATCGCTGCTGAGAAAGTGCATCCATTTGTTAACTGGGCAACTGGTGTTGACATGAAAACTGGTGTTCCAAACAAAGTGGCATCAGCTTCTACTCACCAAGACTACAACGCTAAAGGCATCTGCCCAGCTGCGTTAGGTACTAAAGATCAGCAGCCTGCTGCTTACTCACCTAAAACTGGTCTAATGTACTCTCCACTGAATCACGTATGTATGACATACGAGCCAGTTGAGTCTAAATTTGTTGCTGGTCAACCTTGGGTTGGTGCTACATTGACTATGTTCCCAGGTCCTGACGGTGTAATGGGTGGCTTTGCTGCTTATAACCCAATGACGAACAAAAAAGTATGGTACAACAAAGAGAAATTCTCTGCTTGGGGTGGTGCTTTAACAACCGCTTCAAACCTAGTGTTCTACGGTACTCTTGATCGTTGGTTCAAAGCATTAGATGCACAATCAGGTAAAGAACTTTGGAAATTCCAAGTTGGTTCTGGCGTGATTGGTAATGCATTTACATATGGTCATAAAGGTAAACAACATGTTGGCGTGCTATCAGGTATTGGTGGCTGGGCTGGCGTTGCGATGAACCTTGGTTTGACTACTCCAACAGACGCTCTTGGCGCTGCTGGTGGTTATGCTGAACTAGTTAAATACAACGCGGCTCCTGGCGGCGGTGCATTAACAGTATTTAGCCTATAATTTAGTTTTTAACTAAATTTGCTAAATTAGTTTAGTAATGCAACTAGAACACCTCGCTTCGGCGAGGTGTTTTTTTTTCTGCTTTTGTTTTTTATGCATATAATGCTATATTAGAAATATACAGAACGGTATACATTAGTGTATTAATTGGTTAAAATTTCACTAATGGTTTTCATGGTTTTAACTAAATAAAGAACTTCGGTAGTTGGTTATACTCTATGCTAGGCAAGGAACGAAAAAGAGTTCATGAATTTAAAAGGAAACAAATAATGTTAGATCAAGTAAAAAAATTAGGGTTGGTAGCATGTCTTACGCTAGTAGCTAATCTAGGCCACGCAGCAGCAATCGATGAAATCCCACCTTTAAACCCAGATGAAGGCCGTCCTGGGGAACAGGCAAGAGTGCCGTCCTTAGATGAGTTTGTTGTCTGTACAGATCCGGATAACATGCCTTTTTCTAACAATAAGCAAGAAGGTTTCGAAGATAAGATTGCAGCAGTACTAGCAAAAGACTTGAATGTGCCATTGAAATTCATGTATGCATTTAATCGTTTTGGGTTTTTAAGAAATACCATTAAGGCTAGACGCTGTGATGTGTTGATGGGTGTGCCGCCTGATTATGATCCAGTGATGACTTCTAAGCCGTACTATCGTACAGGCCATGTGTTTGTCTGGCGTGAAGAGAGTGGCTATGACATTACAAGTTGGGATTCACCCGACCTTAAAAAAGGATTGGTCGGCACGACTGATAAATCGCCTACTACAGTACCACTAAATGATAATGGCATTATCGGCAATGCGAAACCGTATCGTATTCAGCGTAACTTAAATAATAAATCAAGCTTAATGATTGATGATTTAGCAAAAGGTGAAATTGATGTTGCAGTTGCATGGGGGCCTATAGGCGGATACTTTGCTAAACAATCTAAAGTGCCAATGGTTGTTAGGCTTGCACCAGAATATGAAAAGGTAAACGCGAGGGGTAAAACCTATTGGAATATGTCTGTGGCTGTGCGCCATGGTGAGAAGAAGCGACTGAAAATGATTCAAGGTGCTTTAGATCGCAACAAAGATAAGATTCATAAAATTCTAGATGATTATGGTGTGTTAACTGTCCCTGTGGTCGAAGGCGATAACATCATGAAAACATTTAGAGAAAATAAGAAGGCATTTAGAAAACTGGAGCAAAAAGCAGGTGACTAACTGTTGAAAATTTAGTAGAATAATTACCTTATTTGAGTCACGCAAAATCAAAAGTGCTGTCAACCAAATAATGCGTTGTTCGTTAAATGAGTGTACGTGGACTTATACGGATGTTGAGTATCAAGACTAACGTCGCTCATTTTGTTAAGTAGATACAGGGAGATCATATGTTAGGTAATAAATCATTAAAGTCATCTTTATTGGCTGGCTTATTTGCAATTGCGGGTATGGCAGTTTCATTTCAAGCAAGTGCAGCATGCGAATTCATTTCAACTAAAGACGGAAGTCCTTTAGTTATTAAAGCAAGTGATACAGACTCAGCTGAAGCTAAAGAGTTTTTAGAAACTTGTAAGAACCCATACAATAAAATATTTGCCGCTGATCCAAAAGCTGCAAAAAAACAGGGCAGACGTGTCTATACTTATAACGGTTGTTCTGGTTGCCACGGTGGTAAGCTGGAAGGCATTATGGCGCCAAGTCTTAGAAAAGATGGTGGTCAAGGTGCTTTCGATTCAAAATGGGCTTATGGAAAAAACGCAACTGACAAAGGTATGTTTGAAACAATCGCTGGTGGTTCAGCTGGGCAAGCAGGTGGCGTAATGGCTGCATGGCATGTTGATGTACCCGGCCACATTAGTGATGGTTTAAGTACTGATGATATCTTAAAAGGAATGGCCTATATCCGTACGCAATATCACGGTGATGGTGAGAAAACTTGGGAAAAGTAATAAATTACTGTTAAAAGTTCTTTATTAAAAAGACCGCACAATTTGTGCGGTCTTTTTTTTGATAAATACAAAATTAAAGGTAGAATAGTAATCAGTGGTTTTTTGGTTATGAGAAAAATAATACAATATCTTTAGGAGCGTTAGTCATGAATAAATTAAAAATAAACCTATTGTTGTTAGCTTGTGTTGCTGTGCTATCAGCGTGCGGCGAAAAATCTACAAGTGGGGATGCCTCAACAGATAAAGCTGCAGTTGCGTCAGCTTCTGCTCCTGCGGCCGCAGATGGTGGTTGTAGCTTTGTTTCAACTAAAGATGGAAGCCCATTAGTGATTAAAGCCAGCGCTAACGACTCAGCAGAGGCTAAAGAATTTTTAGCGACTTGTGTAAACCCTTATACGAAAAGGTTTGCTGAGGATGCAGAAGCAGCAAAAAAATTAGGTCGTAAAGTGTATACCTACAATGGCTGCTCTGGCTGCCATGGTGGTAAATTAGAAGGGATTATGGCGCCAAGCTTAAGAAAAGATGGTGGCCAAGGCTCTCATGATACGCAATGGGCATATGCCAAAAATGCGACGGATAAAGGTATGTTTGAGAGTATTTCTGGCGGCACCAAAGGTGTTTCAGGTGGTGTAATGCAGCCATGGCACAAAGATATAGAAGGTCATGTGAGTGACGGCTTGAGTACCGATGATATCTTAAAAGCTATTGGTTATATCCGTACAGAATATAAAGGTGATGGCGAGAAAACTTGGATGAACTAAGTCACTGAACTAAGTCACTGAACTAAGGATTAATCAAGATAAACGGCTATTGTGGAATGACAGTAGCCGTTTTTAGTTGTACATAATGAGATCGAGTTAGACGCTGGTATGAAAATATAAAACAAGTATTGTCATATCAATAATTATAACTATTTAGAAACTATAGACTATGGCAGATAATAAGTTACATCATATTGTAATCGTAGGTGGTGGAGCAGGGGGACTTGAGCTTGCTACACGTTTAGGGGATAAGTTAGGTAAGAAAAAAAGAGCTGAAATCACGTTAATTGATAGCAGTAGAACGCACGTGTGGAAACCTTTGCTACATGAAATTGCCGCAGGTAGCATGAATCCTGAAAAGCATGAGCTCAATTATCTTGCCCAAGCACACTGGCATCATTTTCGTTTCCGTTTAGGGCGAATGGATGGGTTGGATAGAGCTAAAAAAGAAGTGTCATTAGCACCCTATCATGATGAAAGTGGTGATGAAATTATTTCTCGTAGAACATTTAAATACGATACTTTGGTGATTGCTGTTGGGAGTACAACCAATGACTTTGGCGTAAAAGGAGCGCTTGAGCACTCAATTGCTTTAGACACGCAAGACCAAGCAGAAAAATTCCATCGTAAGTTACACAATGCCTTGCTTCGTGCACAAACGCAAAAAGCACCATTGCAAGAAGGTCAGCTAGAAGTTGTTATTGTTGGTGCTGGGGCTACAGGTGTCGAACTAGCAGCAGAGCTTCATAATACGACACGTGAGCTTGCTGCTTACGGCTTAGATAATATTAATGCAGACCGTGATATTAGGATATCTATTGTAGAAGCAAGTGACCGTGTGTTGCCCGCATTGCCTGAGAAGCTATCTAACACAGTTGCTCAGGAATTAAAAAAATTAGGTGTAAAAATACATGCTAATGAACGTGTTACTGAAGTTTCTGAATCGGGTGTATCAACGCACAGCGGATTAAAAATTCCATCAGCCTTAGTCGTTTGGGCGGCAGGGATTAAGGCACCTGACTTTCTCAAGAATATCGATGGGCTAGAAACGAATAAAATTAATCAGCTTGTTGTGAAAGAAACATTACAAACAAGTGAAGATGAAAATATTTTTGCTTTTGGTGATTGTAGTGCCTGCCCATGGGTGGGCAACGAAGGCAATATTCCACCACGTGCACAAGCAGCACATCAACAGTCATCATTGCTGATTAAATCATTGAAATACAGAGCGTTAGGTAAGAAAAAATTACCAAAATTTACCTACCGAGATTATGGGTCACTGGTCAATTTAGGCCGGTATACAACTGTTGGTAGTTTAATGGGAAACTTGTCTGGCGGAAGCATGTATATAGAAGGGCTGGTTGCGCGTTTAATGTACCGCTCACTTTATCAGATGCATTTAATGGCATTGCATGGGTTTTTCTCAGTGTTTCTACAAGGCTTGGGTCGTTTAATCTCGGGAAGAACAGAGCCGCAAGTGAAGCTGCATTAATCTGCTACGACTAAATTCCTATAGACGCGATTGATGATGCTCATACTAACAATGATGAACACACCAAATACTGCGGTAATCGTATTGATAGGTATGTTAGCTTTTACCATTAATAAATAAAGTCCTAACATAATGAGTATGCCAATATGCTCGTTAAAGTTCTGTACGGCGATTGAATGCCCTGCACCCACTAGTAGGTGACCTCTATGTTGTAGCAATGCGTTAAGCGGTACAACAAAGAAACCACTTAGTGTTCCAATGATAAATAATAAAAAGGCAGCAGCCATCCAGTTAGTAATGAAGACCATGGCAACCACAAGAATACCCATGACAATGCCTGCAGGAAGCACCCTGACAGACTTTTCTAGTGAGATGTAATGAGAGGCAATGACGGCGCCTACAGCGATGCCTACGGCCACTGTGGCAATGAGCTGTGTTGCCTGTTCTATGTTGAAGTTTAGCGTGATGGCAGCCCAAGAGAGCACAACCAGTCTTAATGTCGCGCCAGCACCCCAAAACAGTGTTGTGACCGCTAAAGATACTTGCCCGAGTGGATCTTTCCACAGTGCAAAGAATGCATGTGAAAAATCTTTAAGAATATAAAAAAAAGATTTTTGTTCTAGCTTGTGGTCTATTGGCAGTTTTGGAATAAAGTAATTAAATACAGCTGCTGCCAAGTATAAGGCGCCAATAATCCACATGGCTGTTTTGAGGTTGTTGCTGGCTAATATTCCGCCTAGTATCGCACCGAAAATAATGGCGGCAACTGTTGAGCCCTCCATCCAGCCATTTGCTTTAACAAGCAGCTTGCTAGGTAAAAGTTCAGTCAGAATGCCGTATTTGGCGGGAGAGTATGCTGCGGCACCGATACCGACAATGCCGTATGCATACAATGGTGGCATACCAAATATCATGCCAGCGCAACCAAGCATTTTAACTAAGTTAGAAAAAAACATCACGCTACCTTTGGGAAAGGCATCGGCAATTGAGCCAACAAAAGGCGCAAGTAGAATGTATGAAATAACAAAAAATTGCTGCAATAAAGGGATATGCCATTCTGGCGCATGAATGGAAGCCAAAAAGGCAATTGTTGCGAACAGCAAAGCATTATCAGCTAATGCTGATAAAAATTGAGCAATCAGTACGATATAAAATTTAGATGCCATTTAAATAACTATTTGCTTCCATGAAAGTTACGATTAATGCTGTGATTGAAAATTAAGTAATGACTGTTTTATAAGGTTTTAGCAGCAAAATCAGCCAAACGAGAACGCTCACCACGTACTAATGTCATGTGGCCATTGTGCTGCCAGTTTTTAAATCTATCGACGACGTAAGTTAAGCCAGAACTGCCTTCGGTTAAGTAGGGTGTATCAATTTGTGAAATATTACCTAAGCATACAACTTTAGTCCCTGGTCCTGCGCGCGTGATAAGTGTTTTCATTTGTTTGGGCGTCAGGTTTTGTGCTTCATCAATAATTAAAAATTTATTGAGGAAGGTACGACCACGCATAAAGTTAAGGGATTTCACTTTAATGCGTGTGCGAATAAGATCTTGTGTTGCAGCACGCCCCCATTCTCCAGCATCCTCATCTGTTTTATTGAGCACCTCTAAGTTGTCCTCTAATGCTCCCATCCATGGCGCCATTTTTTCTTCTTCGGTGCCCGGCAGAAAGCCGATATCTTCACCAACCGATACTGTTACACGCGTTATGATGATTTCTGAATAAGTCTTTTTATCCAAAGTTTGGGTAAGCGCAGCAGCTAACGCGAGCAGGGTTTTACCCGTGCCGGCTTGTCCAAGTAATGTTACAAAGTCAATCTCCGGGTCCATTAGCAAGTTAAGGGCATAGCTTTGTTCTCGATTGCGAGCTGAAATACCCCATACGTTATGTTTTGGGAGTGAATAGTCTTGAATAACTTCTAATACCGCATGGTTATTTTCTACTTTACGGACAATTGCATGAAAGGGTTTATCGTATTCGTAATAAACAAACTCATTCACCAATAAATTTTTAACCAATGGGCCGGTGACACGATAGAACATGTTCCCAGATTCTTGCCAAGATTCCATATCTTTACTGTGGTTATCCCAAAAGTCTTCAGGAAGGCTCTGGCTCCCACTGTAAAGCAGATCACTATCTTCTAATACTTTGTCATTAAAGTAGTCTTCTGCATGCAGGCTCATGGCACGCGCTTTGATACGGATGTTGATGTCTTTGCTGACTAAAACAACTTGTCGCGTTGAGAATTGTTTTTGCAGCCCCAGCACAACACTAATGATTTGATTGTCTGCTTTGCTACCAGTTAAGCCAGGCAGTTCGATGTCAACGTGGCTTGTTTGTAAGAATAACCGACCGGTAACATGCTTGTTGCCCTGTATGGAAAGTGGGCATCCGAGCGCTAAATCGACTAGGTCAGGACCCACAATCTCCTCTAAATAACGGCTGGCTTGCCTAGCATTGCGTGCAACTTCTGTTAAGCCTTTTTTATTATTGTCTAGCTCTTCTAAGGTGATAATTGGTAGGTGAATATCGTGCTCTTCAAATCTAAATAAAGAAGAGGGGTCATGTATGAGTACATTGGTATCAAGTACGAAAAGTTTGGTCTGCTCAGGTTTCTTTTTTGTCATCAGGTGTCTTAAAAAATATTAGGCAAAATCATCAAATAGATTTAACGAACTCCAATACTTGCTCTACATGACCATTCACTTTAACTTTTCGCCATTCGTGAACGAGCACACCATTATTATCAATCACAAAAGTACTACGTTCAATACCGCGCACCTGTTTGCCATACATGTTTTTCATTTTAATGACATCGAAAAGGTTGCAGGCGACTTCTTCAGTATCAGATAGCAATTCAAATGGAAAGCTAAACTTGGCTTTGAAGTTTTCGTGAGACTTTAGACTGTCTCGAGATATGCCGACTATAACAGTATTGGCTTTTTGGAATTCAGCATGTAAGTCTCTAAATTGCATGCCTTGTGTTGTGCAACCAGGGGTAGAATCTTTAGGATAAAAATAGACAATTAAATTTTTACCAATATAGTCTGACAGTTTAAAAGTAAGGCCGCTGGTGGCAGGCAGTTCAAATTCAGGAACAGTTTTATTGAGCATAATTATATTTTCCAAAGACAGTTCTATTGTTGTGAAAAACAAGAATTAAAGCAAGCTTAATTGATATTTAATTTGACTAAAAACCAGGTAGGTTTTTATTCTGACAAGTTGTGATCAGTATTACTGAGGGAATTGTAATTTGACCTGTGTACCGTTCGGTTGTAGAGCAGTGAATTCGATGCTGCCGTTTAAGACTTCACAAACCTTGAAGGCAAATGGAATGCCTAGACCGGTGCCAAATCTTTTTGTTGATATGC
>JAZGEZ010000003.1:0-7084 GCA_036479055.1 Methylophilaceae bacterium
TCAAAATACATGAGTTTAATCACACGTAAGTAATAAAATGCACCGACTACTGCCATTAGCACGGCAAAAACAACAACCCAGATAAAGCCGGCTTGCAGTGCTGCTTGTAAGACAGCGAACTTCGCATAAAATCCAATAGTAGGAGGCACACCTGCCATACTAAACATAGTAATTAGCATTAAAAATGCCATCCATGGGCTACGTTTATTTAGCCCTTTCAAGTCATCTAAATTTTCTGCTTCATGCCCTTTTCTTGATAATAGCAATATCATGCCAAAACCTGACAAACTCATTAATACATAGGCAATGATATAAAACAGACTGAATGTAAAGCCGTTTAGGCTGGCGCTCATTAATCCCAGCAATATAAATCCAATATGTGAAATAGTGGAGTAAGCTAACATGCGCTTTATATTGGTTTGTGCAATTGCTGTGATATTACCGATGGCAATAGATAAAACAGCCATTATCAGTAGCATATCTTGCCAATCAACAAATAGGGAATCTAACCCTTGTGCCAGCAAGCGTATTGCCATTGCAAAGCCTGCAAACTTAGGGACTGAACCAATCAAGATTGTAATTGCTGTTGCTGACCCTTGATACACATCTGGAACCCACATATGGAACGGCACTGCACCAAATTTAAAAGCCAGTCCAGCCACAATAAATACCAGCCCTAAAATAAGGACTGGGTTATGGATAATGTCTGGGTTGTGCACACGTGTTTGGTTCAACACTTCAGATATCGTCGTTACATCCAAACTGCCTGTGACACCATAAATCATGCTCATGCCATACAACAACATGCCTGACGCCAATGCGCCAAGTACAAAGTACTTCATCGCCGCCTCGGTTGCTTTTGCATTGTCTCTATCCAATGCAACTAGCGCATACACACAGAGTGATAATAGCTCTAAACCCATATAGATGGTGAGCATACTCTGTCCCGATATCATGACCATCATACCGACTGTGGCAAACAGGACTAATGCATAATACTCCCCTGCAAACATATTACGTAGTAGCAAATAATGCCGCGTATAGACCAACATGACTGACGTCCCTATCAGGGTACCCAACTTCAGCACCTCGCTTAGTGGATCATCGACAAACAGACCACTATAGGCATAGTCGACAGAGTTGGAATGTGACCCCCAAACGAAATAAGCAGCAGTAAACAAGGTGACTTGTGCCAAACCATAAATAATTAAACGGTTTTGTTTATTTAAGAATAAATCTAAAATCAAAATCACCATCGCCATGCTCAGCACGGTAATTTCAGGCAATGAGATAAAGAGGTCTGTTTTGATAGTATCCATGCTACATCCCTGCCGCTGGCAATTTGCTGATTGCCATATGATTCAAAAATTGTGCTGATGTAGTTTGTGTTAGTTCAGTAATAACTTGCGGATAAACACCAATACCTATTGTGAATACAGCCAGCACACTTAACAAAACAAACTCACGGCGCGTTAAATCTTTCAAAACAGAAACCTTGTCATTAGCCACCTCACCATAAAATACTCGCTTCACCATCCATAATGTATAAGATGCACCAAAGATTAATGTTGTTGCCGCGACAAAGGCTACCCAGAAGTTATATTTAACACTGGCTAATATCACCATAAATTCCCCTACAAAACCACTGGTGCCGGGCAAGCCACTATTGGCCATCGCAAATAACACAACAAAAGCCGTAAATATCGGCATAGTGTTCGCAACGCCACCATAGTCTGCAATTTGTCTACTGTGCATACGGTCATACAAAACACCAACGCATAAGAACATTGCCGCTGAAATGAAACCATGTGAAATCATTTGCACAATTGCGCCTTCAAGACCTAGCTGGCTGAACAAGAAGAACCCTAAAGTAACAAAACCCATATGAGAAATAGATGAATATGCAATCAATTTTTTCATGTCTTTTTGCACTAATGCCACGAGAGCGATATATAAAATGGCTACCAACGATAGTGCAATCATATACCCCGTCAAATAATGAGAAGCATCAGGCGCAATTGGCATTGCAAAGCGTATAAAGCTATACCCTCCCAACTTAAGCATCACGGCAGCCAATACAATTGAACCAGCAGTAGGCGCTTCCACATGCGCATCAGGCAACCAAGTATGGACTGGCCACATTGGGATTTTGACAGCAAAAGCCATAAAGAATGCACCGAAGATAAGGATTTGCTCTTTCAGCGTGAGCGGTAGCCTGTAGTAGTCAACGATGTTAAAGCTACCTGTGCGATGGAATAAGTAAATAAACACAACCAACATAAGCAGAGAGCCAAGCAAGGTATATAAGAAAAATTTGATGGTGGCATAGACGCGATTCTGGCCGCCCCAAATTCCAATAATTAAGAACATTGGGATTAACATTGCCTCCCAAAACACATAGTACAACATACTATCAAGTGCACTGAATACGCCGACCATTAAACCACTCATGATTAAGAATGCCGCCATGTATTGTGCAATATTTTTTGTAATCACCTCCCAGGAAGCGACGATAGCAATAATCGTTGTAAAACTAGTTAACAATATTAATGGTACGGAGAACCCATCTGCACCTAACAAGTAGTTAATATTGAACGCAGGGATCCAAGCGGCCATTTCTACAAATTGAAAAGCAATTTCAGTATTATCAAACTGAAAATACAAAGGCAAGGTGACGGCAAAGCCAGCAACCCCACCTAGTAATGCAAGCCATCTAGTGAAGCACGCTCGTGTGTCGCTACCTAGTGCTAACACGAGTACACCTGCTAATATTGGCACCCAAATAGATAAACTTAAAATATAGTCAGCTAGCATTAAATAATCTTATTGAAAAAGGTTAAGAATAGGAAAACACCAATAATCATGGCAAAGGCATAGTGGTAAATCATGCCAGATTGCAATTTACGCATGACACCTGATAGCTTACTGATTAAATTGGCAGTCCCGTTGACAATGGCGCCATCGATCAGCTGTACATCCCCAATTTTCCACAACTTACCACCGATTAAGCGTGAGCCACCGGCAAAAAACTGTTCGTTAAAGCGATCAAAGCCATATTTACTCTCTAAAATTTGATGTAACCAGTTAAATTTCTTCTGGATAGCTACTGGGATATCTGGCCGCTTCATATAGAAGAACCAAGACAACAATACGCCAGCTGCCGCTAGGCCAAACGGCAATGTCACAAAACCATGCAGCGCCATGCCAAGCGGGCTATGTAGCACAGTAATAAAATGTTGCGTGAGCGCATGCATTGCTGGATGCGCCTCATTATTAACAACAATCACGCCTGAGAAAAAGTGGCCATATAACATCGGTACGATAGCAATATACCCAATAAAGATAGAAGGTATTGCTAATAAGATTAAGGGCCATTTCACCACCCAACCTGGCTCATGCGGATCTTGATCTGGCCTTAAGCCATGATGGTGTTCATTGTCAACGTGTGGTTGCGCCTCGCGCCACTTTTCTTTACCGTGAAACACCAAGAAATATAATCTAAACGTATAAAATGCCGTCACAAATACACCTGCTAACACAGCAAAGTAAGCAAAGCCACTGCCTGGAATATGTGAAAACTTAACGGCTTCTATAATGCTATCTTTTGAATAGAACCCTGCAAAAAATGGGGTGCCAATTAACGCTAACGAGCCGATTAATGTCGTCACCCAAGTCACAGGAAAATATTTTTTGAGCCCCCCCATATTACGAATGTCTTGATCATGATGCATACCCATAATCACAGAGCCTGCCGCTAGAAATAGTAACGCCTTAAAAAATGCGTGTGTCATTAAATGGAACATGGCAACCGAGTAAGCCGATGCACCTAATGCCACTGTCATATAGCCCAACTGAGATAATGTTGAGTATGCAATCACACGCTTAATATCATTTTGAATAATACCTAAGAAGCCCATAAATAATGCAGTAACCGCGCCAATGAACATTACAAATGACAATGCAGTTGTAGACAACTCAAACAATGGTGACATGCGGGCCACCATAAAAATACCAGCGGTTACCATTGTGGCAGCATGAATCAATGCAGAAATTGGCGTTGGACCTTCCATAGAGTCGGGCAGCCAAACATGTAATGGCACTTGTGCCGACTTACCCATGGCACCCACAAACAATAAGATACAAGTCACCGTCATCAATGACCATGTAGTACTTGGAAGTAAACTAATCTCCATATTCGCCATTGCTGGTGCAGCTTTAAACACTTCGGCATAATCCAATGTCCCAAAATAAGAAAGCACTAAACCAATACCGAGCAGAAAGCCAAAATCACCGACACGATTGACTAAGAAAGCTTTCAAATTAGCGTAAATTGCCGTTGGTCTGGTATACCAAAACCCAATCAACAAATAAGAAACCAAGCCCACGGCTTCCCAACCAAAAAACAACTGCATAAAGTTATTTGACATGACCAACATCAACATGGCAAACGTAAACAAGGAGATATAACTAAAGAAGCGACTATAGCCAGGGTCGTCCTGCATATAGCCAATAGTATAGATATGCACCATAAGTGACACAAAAGTCACCACTACCATCATCATGGCGGATAAGTTATCAATTAAGAAACCTATGTTAAATACAATATCGCCTGAAGTAAGCCAAGTATATAAATTGGCATCATGTCTATACCCTGCCAGTGTTGCTTGAAGCACTAAGGCTGACAACACAAAAGAAGCACCTACGGCCAAGGTTGTTATCCAATGTGCCGCGCTACGTGGTAGATAACACCCAAACAAACCAACGACGACCGCTGCAATAAGCGGTAGTAAAGGAATCCAAATAAGAAGCTGTTCTGTCATGTTGTCCATTAGCCTTTTAGTGAATCCAAATCATCGATGTCTATCGTGCGTAAATTACGGAACAAGACAACCAAAATGGCCAAACCGATAGCGGACTCAGCAGCGGCAACTGTTAAGATAAAGAAAACAAACACTTGCCCTGCAATATCATTTAGGTAATGCGAGAATGCGATAAAGTTTAGGTTCACTGCAAGCAACATCAACTCAATTGCCATGAGCATAACAATCACATTTCTGCGGTTCATAAATATACCGACCACGCTAATAGCGAACAGCAACGCACCCAAAATAAGGTAATGAGAGAGTCCAACTGATAAAGTCATGAAGCATCTCCTTTATCTGCAGCATCATCTGTTGGCGTTGCTTCTGGTTCGGTTTCTGACTTCATTTTGATTATGCGTAAGCGATCTTCCTTACGTACGGACACTTGATCACCAGGGTTAATTGACTTACTTTCTCGCCGACCTCGTAGCGTCAACGCGATGGCTGCGATAATGGCCACCAGCAACACAACCGAAGCCAATTCGAAGGGCAATAAATAGTCTGTATACATCACACGCCCTAATGCGGCCGTATCACTAAAGTTTGCTGGTTTCGCCACACTTTCTGCGGCAATGAAATATTTATTACCTAATATCATGGCCATTTCTATCGCCATCAATACGCCGATACTACCGGCAAGTGGCAAATAGCTCCAAAATCCTTCACGCAATTTATCGATATTAATATCTAACATCATCACGACAAATAAGAACAACACCATGACAGCACCAACATAAACAAGCACCAAAACAATCGCCAAGAATTCTGCTTGCAACAACAACCAAATGCCCGCAGCTGTAAAAAATGAAAGCACCAAAAACAAAGCGGCATGCACGGGGTTACGTGCCGTAATAACATTCAGGGCAGACACCAATAAAATGGTTGCTAATACATAAAATATAAAATTGGTAAATACCATCGTCTTAATTACCTATAATTCTTATCTTGCGCACGATCTGCAGCAATTTGTTTTTCATGTTTGTCGCCAACGGCCAGTAACATGTCTTTGGTATAGAGCAAATCACCTCGCCGCTCTCCGTGATAATCGAATACGCGCGTTTCTACTATCGAGTCTACTGGGCACGATTCTTCACACAGCCCACAGAAAATACACTTGGTTAAATCAATATCGTAACGGGTAGTGCGACGCGTGTTATCTTCTCGCTGCTCAGATTCAATCGTGATTGCCATTGCAGGGCATACGGCCTCGCAGAGTTTACAAGCAATGCAACGCTCCTCACCATTTGGATAACGACGCAGTGCATGTAAGCCACGGAATCGATTCGATTGTGGCGTGCGCTCTTCTGGATATTGCACCGTCATTTTACGAGCAAAAAAGTAGCGCCCTGTCACGGCCATGCCTTTAAGCAACTCAAAGAGCATTAAACTACCCAATATATTTTTAATTTGTTTAAACATAGTTTTAATTAAACAGCCTAATGAAATAAGTATGCATATTTTGTTTGCATCATGCCACCAACAACAACAATCCAAACGATCGTAATTGGAATAAAGATTTTCCAACCTAAACGCATAATTTGATCATAACGGTATCGTGGAAAAGTGGCCCTAAACCATAAAAAGAAAAATACCAAAAATGCCATTTTTGCAAATAGCCATAATATGCTATCGGGCAAGAAGGTTACTGGTGATAACCAGCCTCCTAAGAACATCAGCGCGGCAAGTGTACAAACCAACCAAATATTGGCGTATTCCGCTAAGAAGAATACTGCAAATGCCATCCCAGAGTACTCCACATGGAAACCAGCTACAATTTCAGACTCGCCCTCAGCCACATCAAATGGCGCACGGTTAGTCTCTGCTACCGCGCTAATAAAGTAAACAATAAACAGTGGGAAAAGCGGTAAGAAATACCAATGTAAAATACCACCTGCTTGGCCCATCACAATCTTGCCCAAATTAAGACTATTAGCACACATCAACACGCCGACCAGTGAAAAGCCCATCGCAATTTCATAAGAGACAATTTGTGCCGCAGAGCGCAAACTACCTAAAAATGCATATTTAGAGTTAGAGGCCCAACCCGCAATAATGACACCGTAAACAGCAATTGATGTCATTGCCAAAACATATAACAGCCCGGCATCAATATCAGCAAGTACCAACGTTGCGTCAAATGGAATCACTGCCCAAGCAGCAAAAGCTGGGGCTATGGTTAATACAGGGCCGAGTAAAAACAAACCTTTATTAGAAGCCGTTGG
>JAZGEZ010000004.1:0-3602 GCA_036479055.1 Methylophilaceae bacterium
TATTTGATAAAAATTATGCACTCGCTTATGACGGCAACCCGAATGCTGGCGGGTTTATTTACAATACACCTGGCAGTAATTTATTTATTAACCTTAAATGGCAGTCAAAATAATTAGACTATCAATATAGTTACGTACCTAATCAAGCGCCATTTTAAAAAATGGTATGATTAGCCCCAACAAGAATTGGAGACAATGATGGATAAGCCACAAATCAGTAAATCACTTATTATCGTAGGCGTTTTAGCCTTTTTAATGCTACTTACACGCGGTAGCCACGTGATGACACACGTAGCATTGCCTGACGCGAGTTTGGCATTACTGCTCATTGGTGGCCTACTACTAAGAAAAGCCGTTTGGTTTGTGCTTTTAGTCGTTCTAGCCACAGCTATTGACTTTGGTGCTGCTGCGATTGATAGCATTCAAGCTTTTTGTCTGACTGATGGCTACTGGGGCATGCTACCAACTTATGCTGCCATGTGGTTAGCAGGCATCTGGTTAGGCAAGCAAAGCAATGCTTTAGATGTACTCAAATATGCAGTTGCTAGCCTATTAGCTACGTTTCTAGCTTTCGTGATCTCTACACAAACCTATTACCTCTTTTCCGGCCGTTTCCCGTCAGAGGGCATTATCGAATCACTACAGCACGGTTGGGAATACTTACCTGCTTATATGGGGTATACCGCAATGTATTTAGTGGGCTTCTGGTTATTAGCCAAAGCGTTGCCAACACTAAATTTGCGTGCAGCAGTGACTACGGCATAAGCAATCCATGTTATTACAACCCGCGTTTGATTATTGTCTGACGCGGTTTTTTACGCCATCCATCATGAATCAGTTTAGTTACTCAGATCAAAATAAAAACAGGGTTTATAAAGTCATTGGATAAGGTTAATCGTGAATTTCAAGATAAAAAAGAACGTTTAAACCAAGCTGTGGCCAACTTCTCCAATAACGTGCTTTTTATAGCCGCAGGATTGCCACTGAAGTTAAAAGGATAGCAATGGTTGAATTTAAACTCAAAGGCGAATATATCGCCTTGTGTGACTTACTAAAAGCAGAGGGTATCGCAGACAGTGGTGGCCAAGGCAAAGCCTTTGTTGCTGAAGGGATTGTGACAGTAGATGGTGAAATCGAACTACGTAAAACAGCTAAAATACGTGCAGGTCAAATCGTAGTGTGTATGGGACAGCAAATAAAAGTGATCGCGTAATATCAGCTAAGGCTTCTTATTGGCCAAATATAAAAAACCCACAAAATAATTAAACTCTGCGGGTTAAATTTAAAGTGCAATACCTTAAATGATTATTGTGCTGGAATACGCAACATTTGACCTGGATAGATCTTATCTGGATGGCTCAACATTGGTTTGTTCGCTTCAAAAATAACTGGATATTTCATTGCATCACCATAAAATGCTTTAGCAATTTTAGATAGCGAGTCACCGCTCACCACTGTATGGAATTGCGCATCGGCTTCTGTATTAGTCACAGTCATATTATCTTCTACGTTTTGTACCCCTCTAACATTACCGCAACACAGCAAGATTTTCTCTTTTGTTTCTTGTGTTTCTGTTATGCCGGCAACCATTACAGTACCCGTTTTCCCATCAAACCCAATATCTAAGTTTTCAGCTTCTAGGCCCATCTTAGCGACATAGCCTTTAATTGCGTCGCCTGCAGCTCGGTTTGCCGCAGCAGCTTTTTCTGCAGAGGCTTCTGCTTTCGCAGCTTCCTCAGCCTTAGCATCACCAATACCTAATAACTTCTCACCAGCATCTTTAATAAATGAAAACAAACCCATCTTTTTCTCCTTTTATTACATTGTTTAAACTCTATTTTATGACTCAAACATTGCGTCACGTTTACACCAATACAATCTTAGTCTAATTCAATATTTTTTACTACTTTTACAATATTAAATTTCATTATGTATGCTCATTGAAGCATTATTTGCTATAATTCGCGACTTGCAAATAAATACTCATTTATTTGCTGTTGGCCCGATAGCTCAGTTGGTAGAGCAGCGGATTGAAAATCCGCGTGTCACTGGTTCAATTCCAGTTCGGGCCACCACTTACATCTCAGAATCATATCAAAGGCTTAATTCTTACTAGGCCTTTTTTATTGCCGGAGCGTAACATTTTAATCACGCCACTCCCTTACCCAAATAGCCCAAACGGCTTGCTACCTTTGCTAAATGTTCCGTTGCAAACTGTACATACCGATCAACCACTGATTTAAAAAGGAACTGTGCTTTTCAAGCATTCTGATATAGGTTGATGAATTGTTTTAGATAAGGCAACATAGTGGTTCTATTTCTAAGTAGGTCGTGTAGCATGTCCGTGTCATGTCGGTCATATTACTATTACGCCCAGCAAGGCATTAAAGAGAGATATTAATGACAATACATCACTTTGATACGTCCTCCATTAATCGCATTAGCGCTGAAGCATTGACTTCTAGCGCTGTCAATCATCCTTATTTACTAGCCATTCGAGATGGGGATTTACCGAATATAGAGTTAGCAATTAAGGATTTTGCATTTCAATATGGCATCTACAGCAGGCAATTTCCCCGCTATTTGTCGGCTGTCATTAACAATCTCAACAGTCCCCAGCATCAACAGGTTCTGTTAGAAAATCTAACAGAAGAGCAAGGCGATACGCATGACGTTGAACTTCCACCTGATGTGCTCGCAAGTATCACTGACGTGCCTCACGCGAAGTTATTCCGTCGCTTTCAAGAAGCTGTGGGGGTTGATGACCATTACCGAGACACAACACACCAAATCCAAGCCGCTGTTTTATGGCGTGACCAATTTTTACAGCTATGTGAGATAGATGAATGTGTCGGCATAGGGGCCATTGGCATCGGTACTGAGTTTATTGTTTCTAGCATTTACCATCAAATCCTTAAAGGGCTGAAAGCACATAGCGATTTGACCGTGATCGATCGCGTTTTCTTTGACTTGCATAGTCAATGTGATGACGAACATGCAGCCCAAATGATCTTAATTGCCAAAGATTTGGCTAAAGATAATACAGCCTATGAAAGAATTGAATATGGGGCCAAAATGGCTCTCAATATGCGTGCTATGTTTTGGGATAAAATGCTAGAGCGTGCTCAGCATTTTTCCGCTGCCACATCCTCAACGGGCAAGAGGTTAACGGTTGTTTGATACTGAAAAAGTCTACGATGACAATGCCGATAAATGGCTGCGCTTAACACCGAGCTCTTTATCTGACTTTACTGCCCGCCCATCGGTCTTTGAAGCCTGCGGAAAACTGAATAATCGCTCTGTTTTAGATATTGGCTGTGGTGAAGGTTACTGCGCTCGCGAATTAAAACGGCGGGGTGCCGGTGATTACCTTGGTCTCGATTTATCGTCACAAATGATTGAAGCCGCAAAGACGCAAGAAGCCAAAGACAAATACGGCATTGAATACCAAGCATGTAATGTAGTGGAGTATGTACCTACCCGTCAATTTGACCTCTGTATTGCGGTATTTTTGTTTAATTATCTTCGAGTATCAGAAATGCAACAGGTATTTTCAATGGTCTACAATACCTTACTGCCAGATGGCGAATTCATTTTTAGTG
>JAZGEZ010000005.1:0-15151 GCA_036479055.1 Methylophilaceae bacterium
AAACCGCGATGGCTTTTGGCGTTATCTGTGCTTGACGTTCAAATATGATATGGATAGGTTCATTTAATGATGAATTAGAGAACCCATTGCTAAACAGTTTTTCCATCGTTAAGAGTAGCGCTAGTAATTATTCAGGCTTGGCTGCTTGAATAAACTGTAAGGACCAAGCCATCTGAATGCGATTATTAATAACTTCGTAGCCTAGGTACTGTTGAATTCCTTTTAGAATATCGGCATCTGTGCATTGGTCAATACCAAACATTTTTTTAGTGAAATCAATCATATTTTCAATGCTCTCGTAATGCCAGTGGTAATGTATGACTTCTGATTGGTTGATAGTAAATCCTGCTAATTTAATTTGAGCAATATCATGATTGCTGATGAATAGCCCCTCGTGCCCTTCGGAACCATGTTGATTTACAAAAGTATTTAAGAATCTACCAGTATCAGAATCTGTCGCCACATCGGCTATACACAATAAACCCCCAGGACAAATTATACGGTAGGCTTCGTTATAGAAGGGCACGCGGTTTTTAATATGATGCAAACCAGATAAACTGATAATCCGATCCGCAGTATTATCGCTGACTGGCAATTCTGCAACATCATCACACTGTAGATGGCTGACACTATTGTCTAATTTAGCAAAGTCATAAAAAGCTTTAGACGTTTCGACTTGTGTGATATCAATATCGCAATCGATAAATTTCTTTAAGTACCCCCCACCAGAGGGAATATCAAATACTTTAAGTCCGGGTGAGAGATTGGCGGTGTTGATAATGTGCGCAAACTCATCGATTCGAGCGGATGGTTGTTCCAACATGGCTTGATGATATGACTGACCTCGGTTGTCAAATATACTGGAATATTGATTAAACATGCTGTGCCTAGCTAAGTGTTTATATGAATATACACGATTCACATAATAGTAACTAAAGACTTGTAATTTTAGTTAAAAAGAGTTTGTGGCTATATAGAGAAAGAATGATGCGCAATTAATGCTGTATGTTCCAGGAATATGGGTGGTGGGACAAAACATTCGGCGGTAAGAACGGTAACCAAATCTGTGACAGGGGGGTTTCAACTGTAAAAATAGCTATTTATATTAACTCTCGCCAGAACATGATAATTCTGTCACGTTATTATTACGGTTTGCAATTAGTTCAACAGAAGAGTTGCGCTTCTATATTGCGTTATTAAAACGGCTAAAAATAATATTCGAAAGTTGACCACTAACTTAAAAACCAAAAAAGGCGCATATAGCGCCTTTTTAAATACATAGGAACAAAGGTTACTTGTTCATTACGTACATCGTTACTTCAAAACCGAAACGCATTTCAGTAGCAGCTGGTGTTGTCCACATAGTAGTTCTCCTTTTGTTTTAAATTCGTAAAGCTAGCGCGTTACGTGTTATCTATACTACTTGGCGGATAAAAAAATACAGTGTTAAATCTACTTAAAATTGACTCATGATTTTCATTATATTAGGATTTTCCTTTTAAGCGCTTCACTAACTTTTTCATACCTTTTCTACCGATAGTCCGCTTTAACTTCACTTTAAAATCATATAACCAGAACTTAGATTTGACGTATAAATTAAACTTCCTACCACTTAATCCTAGGTAGATTTGCATAAAGCGTTTACGTCCATCGCCATGCAACTTATGACAAGCGCGTGTTAGATCGGCGATTCTTAGTGTTAATGGGATGGCATGGTTAAAGCTATGGATGCGTGCTGTATCAATTAGTGAGAATTTGAGTTTATTGTCAGGCAGAATATTGATTAAGATATTGCCACCTGAGTAGTCTCTAAAGTAAATGCCACTTTTGTGCATATGATGAGAGAACCGGGCAAATTGGCTGTACACCTCTTCTGGAGCAAGCCCGGCATGGGATGTTTCACCACGAGAAAATGCTGAAAATAACTCACCAATGCTACAATCTGCTTTTACACATTCACAGATATAAAAGTTTTGTTTGAGTGTTTTGTCGCCAGATTTTTCAAAGTAAGCGATTGGCTGTGCTGTATCCACACCACGCCTTAACAGTTCCATGGCACCGTTCCAGCTGCGTTTTGCTTTGCTAGGTTTTAAACGGTCAAATAGCGCTTTATGTGGGTACATCTTGAATGGTTGTTTAATGGTTAGCTCATTCGTCGTATTTCTTGGGTCCTCAACGGCCCAAATAACATTACGCGCATGCCGAAGTGACTGGTCTTTTAACGGCGCGCTGAGATTATCAGGGTTGAGTGTTCGTATTAGCTTGTCTGCTTCAGCTGTATCTTTAGCTAGTATTAGACCTGACCAGCCTTCTTGGTTGAATCTAAAATAGTGCAAGCCTTCAATATGCGCATGGATGGCTAAGTTTTTTACCAACTTGGGTTTTGGCTGCACTTTAATACTAAATTCTTTTTCCCAACATAAGTAAATAGGACTCTCACAAACAAGCTCCGCATTATTTTCGACGATATTGCCGGCATGATGTGTAATTTTTGCATTTTTTAACGTATTTTCACTGTAGATGTCTGCAAGATAGGCAACTTTGCCATTAATTGTCCACGCAATATGAAATTGCATTTGTGTGTGATGGAATTGGTGTATTTCTAAACCTTGTGAAGTGGAGATTGCCGACTGGTAGTGCGAACCGCTTAAATATTTAACGACTGATTGCATTGCATAGAAGCTAGGATAGCGCTCGTATTGATTGAGCATGCCATCAGCTGATTGGTAATGTGCAATACGCTCTAAATCTGGATATTCCGCATTGGTTAAACCGTCATTAATTAAGCCTTCTCGGTTGCAAATAAATGAACCCCAGTTCGCTTGTTGCAATGACCCAGAAGCCGCCAGTAAAGTAAAGTAACGGGTTAGGTAGTCGGCTTGTTTTTGCTCACCATTAACCAGCAAACGATTAATGCGATAAATCGCCCAAAATGCTGCAGAAGAGCTTGTTTGACTAACGCCAGCAGCTTGCCCGATTTTTTGTAAAATCCGCGCTTTTTTGATCAAGTTATACTTAAAAAGACGTGACCATTTATATTTTAAAATTCTGTGATCAAAGCGTTCTGGTTCGCTGACTCTCTCTACGAAAAGATTGTCAGTATGTACATCAGGTAGTAAGTTGTTTTCTTGTAAGACATTGAGTATGCCAATATTATAAATTGGTTCAAAATCTTGGATGTTAGGGCCAAGTAACTTAATATTGCGTGATCTAACTTCTGTGTGGGCAATTTGCCAGGCAGTAAAAAACCCATTTAATGTGTAACCTGCCCAGCGTTTGCGATTAACTGTATTACCAATCTCAACTTGTTCAACCATAGCACCATAGTGGTCTAACACATCAGCCAGAAAACCTCTCCAGTTTTCTTGTTCAGCGGGGTCGCCCATATTGGTAGCTGCATCATATGGAGGGAATAAATGTAGTGTCACGTTAAATTCTTCTGCGATGAGTTTTTGTAAGAACCGTTCGTTAAAGTTGCTTAAGTCTTGATAACTAAAATCTAACCGTACATTATTGATACCTAGCGTTTCTAATTGGCCAATAATATAGGCATCAATCGCTGGGTCTTCATTTGATGCGACACAAATGCCGATAAAATTATTTGGAATGTCATGATTAGTTTGAGGCAGGTGCCCATTTTTAATTTTTAAACCACCTTTAAGTATGTGTTTTAAACTAATGGTAATGAGCTGCTTAGCTGATATTGAAGATAATGGATTTGTCATTGACTAAGAGGTGTATCTAAAGAGATATATACAGACAAAAGTGACAAACCAAGATTATAAAGCTTATTGGGCATAAGTTTTTTGGTTGCGCTGTTTTTCTTGAACAATAAGGCCATGTAACATTTCTGCTGAGAGCCCATGTAATACTAATCGGTAGCCTGCAGACCATGTTGCCGGGATTACCATAGGATGTTTATTGTTGAGCAAAATAAGGGCCTCTGGATTGTTAAGCACCTTGGCTGCATAGATGCCAATAGTCTCATCTAGTTGTAGTGAATGTACAGAACGCCAGAAATCCTTGTCTGTTAGGAAGAGCTGATACATAGGAGTAAACAAGTCAATGCAGGTTTGCAAGTCGACGACGTTCAACAATCCATTGTTTTGCGGTTTAATGGGAAAGTCACCATGATCAGAAATCATACTGAAATCTAACGTTTTCTTAGCTCGCACTTCTGTGGTGCCTTTTGATTGTATTTTTTGATTGAGTCGAGTAATAAAGTTAAATAGATTTAAATCATGTTTGATAAATAAATCATCTACTAAATCTGGTAAGTCTTCAGGTGTTAACGGGTTCATTTCCACGCCACCATGCTGAATGTTGGCATTGAGAAAAGCTAAATTTTCCGAGCCTATCCAGAAGTGTCGCAAGATTAACCAGTTTGCCTCTGGCGTGGCAAAGACAGAAAGCGCCCAAGCTAAAAATTTATGTAGTATTGGAGAAGACGTTAGCCAGTTAGGAATGATGACTTTGATAACCTGCAATAATACGATCATCATCCTAGCGATAGGCCTGACAATCGGTAATAGAAATTGCCGAGACCAAGTGTTGGAGTCGTACAGCCAGGCTTTTTTTACGCCGGCCTTAATAGGCGCTGAGTTATCTAACCACAGTGTTTGCCAAGGATCGGGGTCGGCAGGATTATGTGGCTGTTCTAACTCAGGATAGTCGCGGGGTAGTGTTACTTTTTTCATAGCAGTATCTTAAATGCTTACTTAGCAAAATGCCATTGTTGTAGATACAGTTTAGAAACGGATTCAGCTACTTTTACAATTTCATCTGCTGCTTTAGGGTCTAATGCAATGACAATTTTAACGGCATTGAGCCAACGCATCATGTGGGCTTGATCATTTTCCCCGTGGTATTCAATAAACTTCATCATAGAAGGTGATACATTGAGGCTCTCTTTGATACGTGGCAATAAGGTGGGAATAATACGTTGCCCAGTGCCTTCTATAATGTAAATGCCGCCCAGCAAACCAATCGGGTCAGGGTGAGAAGCATAAGCATGCATAAATGCATTAAGAGCCTCACCGCCAGGGTTGCGTGTGAGCGCAGTAGCTGGCAGAGTGCCGCCAGCTTTGAGGTAGTCTTGATAGAGTATTTGCCAATCTAGCTGTTCTTCGCCCGCATGTGTTTGAATTAATTCAGCCAAGTTTTGATAGCGCGGTGTCATGCTAGAAATGGCGCGCCGCATCCAAAGGCTACCTTCTCGTACTTGCGGAATCCAAGACTCCATCCAAGCCAAGTAATCATTATTAGTGAATGTGTTCTGCATAATGGCATTCACAATGTTGGTGCGAAATACTTCAGATCGGTAGTCGTGCCAAACACCCATTAAGCCTTTTAACGCATCAGCAACGTGACCAGCCTCGCCATCTGCAGTCATCGGAGGTGCGGGTAAATTTTCAACAACGGGGGGTTCGAGGAAGGCTGTTTTGCCTGGTTGATCATTTTCATCAACGACTTCTAATAAGAAATAGGCAACAGAAAAACGCCCTGACTCTGGTACAAAACCAAAAATTTCATCCCCTATTTTTAAATCTTTGGATCTTGTTTTTAGAAAGTCATCCAACATAATAAAAATAGAGGCTGAACCAGTATTACCTTTTGTTGAAAGATTAGAAAACCATTTTTCTGCTGGAATGGCAATGCCTGCCTCTTCCATCAGGTTCGCCATCATCGGTTTGAAGCGCTCAGAAGAATAATGACAAAGAAAGTGTTGGATGTTTGATGGTTTGACGCACCCATCGTTTACTAGTTTTGCGTACTCATGCAAACCTAAATCAAACAGGTTGGGTAGTATGCGGATATTCTGTCTTAAATCAAAAGCGCCTGCTTTTTCTGCTTCTGCTAGTGTAGGGTAGTCTAAATAGCCAGGCGGCTCATTGCCGATTGATTGACCGACTTGCATGCAGGTTGGCATATCACCAGAGAACGATTTTTGATGAATCCATTTTATTTTGAGGGAGAGCCCATCTTTTTTAGGTGTATTGCTGAGCAATACACCACCCGCACCATCCGATAACATCCACCTTAGAAAATGCGCATCAAAGTCGATATCTGCATCTCGGTTTTGGAATCTTGATTGTTTGAACAGACGTGATGGGAACTCGCTAGCAACAGTCACTGCATGATTGGCTGCACCTGATTGTACTGATTGTGCAGCTGCATTAAGTGCCCCGATTGAAGCCGCACATATTCCTGAAACAGATAAAGTTTCTAGCGGTGGCAAGTTCAACTGTCCCTGAATAAGGTTAGCTAAACCTGGCGCAGCACAGTCGCCACCCGTCGTTGCGGCAGATAAAAAGTGAATGATATGGTCTTCTGTTTTTAGCGCCTCTACCACTTTAGCCCCCATGCCGCTGACAGACTCTAGGGATTCTCCTTGCGCATTGATCGCATAATGCCGGTGCTTAATGCCATTTTCTGCCAATATGCGCTTTTTAATTCTTGCGGACATTTTGTTAATTGAGCCGATGAACAAATCCATATCTTCATTATTGACAGGCTGGCCTGGCATGTAAGCGGCACTATTGGTGATATAAACATTGCTAAATGGTGTCATGAAAGCCCTATTGTTTTTGTGAAGTCTTAAACCAACGGTCTAGTTGGTTAAAAAAGAAACTGTAATTGCCATGGTAGTTGGAATGATGGTTCTGATGGTGCCTAGCTAAGCTAAATAGTGAGTGTTCACTAGCGTTAGGAAATAGGTTGCAATTAGAGTGGGCAAGCGTATTAATAGCAATAGACCAAATAGGTAAAAATACTAGCGAAACAATTGAGAAGGGATAAAATAACATTACAATTGGCATGACACTGCCTAATAAAATAGCCTCCCAACTACTCATGCTATAGGCAGCAAAAGGTGTAGTGGATATTGAGCGGTGGTGGGTCACATGTGATTTTTTTAGTTTGCTATGTAGTAAACGATGAACGGCATAAAAATGCACGTCATTCCACACAATTAGCACTAATGTTTCGATAATGATGGAGACCACAGAAAATTTATTTGTCAGCGGGGCAATGTTATATTTAACCATTCCCCATGGAATGAGTATCCCAATGCCAAAGATAAGAATAGAACGCAGCGAGTTAACAATTTCTTTATAAATTTGTGCTGAACTAGTTTTTCTTTTTTCAATGGGGCGGTTAATTAATTTAGCAAGACACCAAGTTAAACTTGCGAACGTTAGGTAGATCACTAAAAAATAAACAGTTGCCCAAATGACTAGCTGTAATGGGCGAGCCGAAAAGAGTATAGATTCAAAGTAAGCAATCATCAGTGCAATGGTATATGACATGTTAGCGTTTTAACCATTTAAAAAAAGCATGGTAATAGTCAGGCTGACGTACGCATAAATACATCATAACCAATGCGCTACAAAGCGCAGTGACCAAAAAAAGGTGAGGAATATCAAAACCTAAGTTAAATACCCAGAGAGAGAAAATGGCAGATACAACCATGAAGAGTGCATTCATGATGTTGTTACCAGCGATGACGCGAGATTGATGACTCTTTTCAGCATTGCTTTGGATAAAGGCATACAAGGGTACGATATAGAAACCACCAAACAGCCCAATCAGCATGACGTCAGCGAGTAAATGGAGATGAGAAAAACCACCTAAAAAATCGAGATAACTATTGGTGACAGGGGTTGATATTAATGTGGCATGGATAGCCGTACTAGTCGCATACAAATCAATACCAAATATCGTTAAGCCAATACCACCTAGCATGACCAACCCAAGCTCTACTTTGTGTTTAGAGAGCTTTTCACACAATAACGAGCCAACACCAATGCCTAGTGAGAAGATAGAAAGCAATAAGATAAATACGCTTTCATCTCCATGCAATGTTATTTTGGCGAAATTAGGGAATTGTGCGAGTAGCGTTGCGCCGATAAACCAGAACCAAGAGATACCAATAATCGCAAGCCACAGCGATTGGTGTTGCCAAATAAACGTTAGGTTACGGAAAGTTTCTGTGATGGGATTCCAGTTGATTTTTAGTTGTGGGGCGCCTGCTGGTGAGTGAGGCACTTCTCGGCTCGTCCAGTAACCCATTATGGCGAGCACTATAATGCATAGGCTTGTGATGACTGCACTATTACTTTGTATAGCTAGCCATGCGCCTCCCACTTGCCCAAGTAATATCGCAACAAAACTTCCCATTTCTAACATACCATTACCGCCAACGAGTTCTTGCTTGCTCAAGTGTTGCGGTAGGTATGAATATTTAACTGGGCCAAATATTGTAGAGTGCGTACCCATCATAAATAACGCAGTGGATAATAAGACAATGTTGTGAAGCAAAAAACCAGCACTGGCAAATAGCATAATCAAAATTTCAAATGCTTTAATGACACGGATAAGTTTTGACTTTTCAAATTTATCCGCAATTTGGCCAGCCGTTGCAGAGAATAGAAAAAAAGGCAGAATAAATATGCCAGGTAAGACTGTTGCCATGGTTGCGCCATTGATTGTTGTTAATTGACTCGTGCGGAAAGCGACCAAAGTAATGAGTGCTGTTTTAAAGACATTGTCGTTAAATGCACCCAAAAACTGGGTTAAGAACAGTGGACGAAACCGTTGTTCTTTTAACAATTGAAATTGATTGCTCATGAATACTAGGTAGTACTATCTGTCTCGGTAACTGGCAAATCAAATACTTTTCTTGTTTCAAAAGTGCTTTTATCGAAACCTACGCCATTATGTTGAATTAAGCGTTTAACGGCAAAATCAAACATGATTGGGTTGTATCTTTTTAGCATTTGTAGGAAAGGTAAGTGCTCACTATCTAGCAAGCCCATATGATGTAGCTGCTTTGTATTAATGAGTGGCAAGATGGCTGGTAGAGGGTAATCGGAGCCGTTGACTAAACGGCCATGCCAATCTGAGCGTTCTAAAACGGTTTTGATTGCCCAAGCGTGGTTGATTAGGGTGATAGCAGAAATTTCACCATAAGCCAAAGTCTGATAGTCAGGGGTGTCCATCAGTCGTGCAAAGAGGTCTAAGCTTTTGATGCGCTTGTTACCATTGTCTAAATCTTCATCATCTCCATCACTGGCACAATGCGCAAGTACAACGCGTACACCTTGGTCTAAAGCACGTCTTAGCCTAAGTGGGTTGCCATGATCTTGGTTGCCACCCTGTACAGCACTTTCTCGACCTGTATGGGTGATAATTGGTATATTCAAATCTGCCGCTTTTTTATAAAATGCATCGCACTTGGGCGAGGCTGGGTCTATGCCCATGCCTGGCGGTAGCCATTTAATGGCACGTGCACCTTGTGCCTTGGCTTGCTCTAAGGCATCAACTGCATCATCTCGGTAGGGATGTATAGAAGCGACCCATTCGAAGTATTGAGGATGTTCGCTAGCTATTCGGGCTGCATATTCATTAGGAATATAGAAAATAGAATTTTCTTTGTTGGGTTTGCCATCTTCATTGTGAAACCAATCAAACGCGAATAGCATGCTTTTATAACCTGTTGGCATTTCTTTCGCTAAATTTAACATGCGGTTGACAGTACTATGATCAATATTGTCTGGATCTGCACACGCCCCATTTTCATAGAATTTTTTTTGTACTTTTAAAGTAGGGTGTAACCAACTATCCATGTTTGGGTTAAACCATATACCACTGTCACTGTCACCAGTGCCGACCATATGTACGTGGCTATCCCAAACTTGGCTAGGGTTAATCCCATCCCATATCTGCAACATTAAGGGATGGTCTTTCAAACTGTCCGGTAGGCCGGTTAAGCATGGGTTGCTAAAACCTGCATCTGGCCAGTGTTTAAAGCCGGCATAGGCGATACCGCTAAGTGTTAGCGCACCTGCACTTAGCAAAAACTTTCTACGGTTCATTAAGCGGTTTCAGCCATGTGTTTTAAAGTGACGTAATCGGTTTTCCCAGTACCCAATAAAGGAATTTCATCAACTTGGATCACTTTTCGGGCAACAGCAAGTTCAGGGCTGCCGAGGCTTTTTGCCACCACTTTTAAGTCTTCACGTTTTAATGCTGGGTCAGTCGTAAATATAATAATATTTTCACCGCGCTGTTGGTCTTCTTGTGTGCTTGCAGCATGTTGGTGGCTTGGTGCAGCCGTATTAGCGATTTTCTCGACAACTTCTAGCGATACCATTTCACCCGCTATTTTTGCAAAGCGTTTTACCCGGCCTTTGATATGAATAAACTCTTGTTGATCCACCTCTACAATATCGCCCGTGTCATACCAGCCATTTTCTGGTGGGACGAGTACACCAGGGTTGTCAAACAAATAGTAACCTTTCATCACATTGTCACCTTTAACAAATAGTAAGCCACCTTGCTCGATACCCGGTACAGGTTCCACCTTCAGTTGCATGCCAGGAAAAATTTGTCCGACACTGCCATTTCGGTTTGCCATCAGTGTATTAGCTGCTAGACCAGGTGAACATTCCGTTGTGCCGTATGCTTCTAAGATTCTAATGCCAAACTTTTCTGAGTAAGTTTTACGTACCACATCATTGAGTTTTTCCGCCCCAGCTAACACAATTCTTAATGTGTTGAAGTCATAAGGATGGGCGAATTTAGCGTAATTAGCCAAGAAAGTGCTAGTTGCAAGAAACACTGTGCAACCACGGTCGTAAATGACTTCTGGTATGACTTTATATTGTAACGGCGATGGAAATACGACAATTTTTATACCGTTAAATATGGGCAGTAGTGAGCCAGTAAAACCAAATGCATGGAATATAGGCAATACCATCATAAATTTATCAGTGGGATTAAGATCAAATATCGCCATAATTTGCGCGGTATTTGTCAGAATGCTTTTATGCGAATGGACAACGCCTTTTGGTTTTCCTTCAGAACCAGAAGTGAATAATACCACTGCAGTTTCTTCAAAGTGATTTGATTGCATGGACATACGTGGCAGAGGCAAGGCATAAGCGATAAGCCAAATTTTATCTAAAATGCCAAATTGTGGCCGTAAGTCTTCTAAGTAAACAACATTAATGTTCTTAAAATTTGCAATAACCTCTTCTAGCTTGGCGGCTTCTATAAATTTATGCGAAGTAATAATGGTTTTTACATTGGCTGCAATACAGGCATTTTGCATGCCGGCAGTACCCGATGTGTAGTTCAATAAGGCAGGTATTCGATTAAAGGCAAACATGCCTAATAACAAGCCAATTGTATTCGTAACATTGGGCATTAACACACCAACTACTTCATTGGGTTTGCTTACCTTGCAAGCAATACGCCCTAGTGCCAGACTCTTTTTCAATAAATCTTGATAGGTTTCTTCTGCCTCATTCATATCCTCAATAATTTTTGTTTTGCGGCCGAATTTATCAATGGCATCTAAAAAAGCTTCAAATATCGTGCGGTCCTTTTCTGCTTCAAACAGCATGTTTTGCATGAGGGTTCGCATGCTTTCGCCAGCTTTTTGGCGGCGCTCCTTGGCCGATAGTGGCAGTCCATTTTCTGGGTTTTTAATGTTGATTGTGGTGCAGGGTAATATGGTGAATGTGACCTTAGGGAATATTTTACGTGGGTGAGCATCTGATAGCCGGCCGAAATAGGATTGTGCCGCACCACCAACGTGTACTGGCAAAATCTTGGCACCTGTTCTGGCAGCAATAAAGCCTGGCCCACCATATACTTTCATGAGTGCGCCTGTGAGGGTGATTCGACCTTCTGGAAAGATCACGACATTTTCACCAGCTTTAAGTCGCCAAATTACTTTTTTGATGGCTAGTGGGCTGTTAGGATTGACGGCTAGATGAGGGGTTAAACGTAAAAATTGTCTAAAAATTACATTTTTTAGCACATCTGTGTGAACAACGAATGTCGCTTTCTTTTGTAAAAATAAGCCGAGTAAGAAGCCATCTAAAAATGATTCATGATTGGCAACGATAATTAAACCATCTTCTTTGGGAATGTTTTCTGAACCATTGACCTTGACTCGAAAAATGATTTTACATAGTAGACGCATGACGCTAGCTATCATTTGGGATCCCCTGATATTAAATTTCTTTTTTTATATAATTTAATACATTCTCAATCGACTGAGTCATCTGCTTTTTATCGACCCAAAAAAACACTTCTTTGCCTATCTTTTCACTATCTAACGCATGGCATTGGCGTAATAATTTTAGATGGTGCGTGACTGCGCTACGGCTTAGTTTAGAGCTAGCGACTATTTGTAGGATATTTAATCGTTCATGTTTATCAAAGCTTAACAGAATACGCTGCCGTTGTTCATCACCTATCGCGATAAATAAGGCCGAAATATTTTTCCAAGCATCTGGTATCTCTACAATTTCTTTCATAACTATATAATTAGTTATTTAGTTTCATATGTCAAGATAATTAACATGGCGATTGATCATAAGGACACATAAAAAAACGGCCCGCAATGCGAGCCGTTTTAATCGTGTGCTTACTTAATTACATTGTGTATGCACGTTCACCATGGTAAGCCGTATCAAGACCTTCACGTTCCTCTTCTTCAGAAACACGTAGACCGATAACCATATCCACAATCTTGTAGCAGATGAATGCTACAGTACCAGACCATAAGATAGTGATGATAACCGCTTCACCTTGAATCATGACCTGTGACATGATTGAGAAATCAGCGCCGCCAGTACCACCTAAGCTAGGAGCAGTGAATACACCTGTTAGCAATGCACCAACAATACCGCCAACACCGTGAATACCAAATACATCTAGTGAGTCATCAGCACCTAACATTTTCTTCAGGCCAGAAACACCCCATAGACATAAGAATCCAGCAGCAAAGCCGATCATGATTGCCCCCATTGGGCCTACTGATCCACAAGCTGGAGTAATAGCAACTAAGCCTGCAACAGCACCAGATGCAGCGCCAAGCATAGAAGCTTTGCCTCTGAATAATGATTCAGCCAACGACCATGCCAACACTGCAGCAGCAGTCGCTAGTAAGGTGTTAATGAAAGCTAATCCAGCACCACCAGTGGCTTCTAAATTAGAACCAGCATTAAAGCCGAACCAACCTACCCACAATAGTGAAGCGCCAACCATTGTCATGGTTAACGAATGTGGTGAGAATGCTTCTTTGCCGTAACCGATGCGTTTGCCTACCATATAAGCACCAACTAAACCTGCCATCGCAGCATTGATGTGAACAACAGTACCACCAGCAAAATCTAGCGCACCTTTGTCTAATAGATAACCACCAGTACCCCAAACCATATGCGCGATAGGCACGTAGCTGAAAGTAAACCAGAGTAGAGAGAACAATAACACGGCACTAAATCTCATGCGCTCTGCGAATGAACCAATAATCAAGGCACAGGTAATACCTGCAAACGTACATTGGAATGCAATGAAGATCATTTCCGGAATCATGACGCCCTCAGTAAATGTTGCTGCAAGTGAATCCATTGTTACACCTTGCAAGAACACTTTACCCAAGTCTCCAATAATCAGCCCTTCCCCGCTGCCGAATGCTAAGCTGTATCCATAAACTGCCCACGCTACTGAAATTAGCGAGAAGACCGTTAATACTTGCATCAATATTGATAGCATGTTCTTGCTACGAACCAAACCACCATAGAATAATGCCAAGCCTGGCACCGTCATTAAGATGACTAGCAGTGTAGCGACCATCATCCAAGTTGTGTCACCCTTGTCTACCGTTTCTACTACTTCAGGTGCCGCTGCTTCTTCCGTTACTTCTTCAGTCATTTCAACAGGAGCAGCTTCTTCCATTGCGGCATCTATTGCTTCAACTGCATCAGTCATTTCTGCTGCAGCTTCAGTCATGTCTTCTGCATAGCTAATGCTACTTGTTGTCATTACACCCATGCCCATAAAGGCAACGAGTGACATCATTGATAATAATTTTTTCATTTTAATTTCCCCTTACAGCGCTTCAGCGCCAGTTTCACCGGTACGAATACGGGTAACTTGCTCTAGGTTAAAGACGAAAACTTTGCCGTCACCAATTTTGCCGGTAGCTGCAGATTTTTCAATCGCCTCGACAACTTGGTCTAAAATTTCATCAGGAATTGCAATTTCGAGTTTAACTTTTGGCAAGAAATCAACGACATATTCAGCACCACGATAAAGTTCTGTATGACCCTTTTGGCGCCCAAATCCTTTTACTTCTGTAACAGTGATACCTTGTACGCCAATGGCAGACAACGCTTCACGTACTTCATCAAGCTTAAAAGGCTTGATTATTGCGGATACAAATTTCATTTTTATCCTCCCCTACTGTGAAAATTCAGTTTAGTGTTGAAATGGCAACAATGCCATTTCAACAAAAGACAATTGTTTTAGAATGATTTTGTAACGTAAAGTGTAAACTCTTTGTCACCAACTGCAGCATGACCCGCTACGTCAAATGGGTTGTTTGTGTCGGTGTAATAGCCACCCACTTCAACACCATTGTCCCATGCTTTAGCTAAGCCAAGTTTCCAGTCTGTGTAATTTGAAGCGTCATTACCACTACCATCAAATTCCTGACGGCCGACATGAGCACTTGCAGTCATACCAGTACCACCTAAAGGAACATCTACACCAACTTCAGCGTACCATGAGCCATCAGAGTCAGTAAAGCCGAATGTATCTGTCACTGAATATGAGTATTTAGCAGAAACCCAGCCATAGCTAACGCCGGCATAAAGCTCTGTTGTTTCAGCGCGATTAGCTTTGCCTGTAGCCGTTTTTGGGTCGCCAGGATAGATGTACTGTAGAACACCTACATCATAACCAATACCGGTTTCACCCAACTCGGCTCCGTAGCCGCCATAAACATCAATTTCTATACTAGAGCTATCATATGTACCGCCGTCTGTTAGCCAGCTGATATTTGAAGCCCAAGCACCTGCATAAAAACCGCTTGCATGACCATAGTCAACACCACCTTGTAGAGCGGGGTGACTGTCTGTTTGTGTTAAACCACGGAAAATATACTGGCTGAACAAGCCAACGTTGTAAGAAATACTATGTGGCGATGCTGCTTCCTCAGCTTGTGAGATAGCTGGCACAGCAAAAGCACTTAATAGTGCAACTGATAATAGTGTTTTACGCATTTAATTCCCCTTGAATCTTTATTTATAAAATTGTTACTGCAGTATTAAAAATACAAGGGATACTAAGCAAG
>JAZGEZ010000006.1:0-25980 GCA_036479055.1 Methylophilaceae bacterium
TTAAATACATGGATAAAGTGATTCGTCCGATGATGACGGATAAAGCACAGGCGTTAGTCAATAAGCATAAAGCAGAGGGCGACTTGTGTTTGATCATTACTGCGACGAACAGTTTTGTAACGAGTCCAATTGCTACTGCTTACGGCATTGAACATTTGATCGGGACGGATCCAGAGGTGGTTGATGGAGAGTTCACTGGCAATGTAGCAGGACTGCCAAGCTTCCAAGAGGGCAAAGTAACACGCCTGAATGACTGGCTAACCACGCGTGGGCAGCAACTAACTGACTTTAAAACGAGTTATTTTTACAGTGATTCGCATAATGATTTGCCATTGATGAAATTGGTCACTAACCCTGTGGCAGTCGATGCGGATCCACAGTTAACTACCTATGCAGAAAAAAATGAATGGCCTCGTGTTAGCTTGAGATAGTAGCTGGTTTGATTGGTCTGTTAGGTTAGCTACCTAATATTATTTCAGATACAAATTTGGAGCCAATGTAGGCCAGTAATAGTAGGCCAAAGCCTGACAACGTCCAGCGGATAGCCTTAAGTCCGCGCCAGCCATACTTGAAGCGCCCAAATAGCAACCAGCCATAAATAAACCAGCTTGCGATAGAGAAAATAACTTTATGGTTGAATTGTAGCGGTTTGCCAAAAATTTGTTCAGAAAACAGCATGCCACTCATCAATGTCATCGTTAGCAGTAAAAAGCCTAGCGTGATTACTTTAAACAATAAGTTTTCCATTACCATGAGCGGTGGGAAGCTTGGTAGTTTGATGAAAATTGATTTGTTGTGTAGTGTGCGCTCAGCGATGGCCATTAACAGGGCATGAATGGCGGCAAACGTGAATAGGCTGTACGCTAAGATAGCGATGCTAACATGCACAATAAACCATGAGGCCTCAGTATGTGGTACCACGTAATCTTTAATTGATACAGCTGATAACAAGACAAAAACCGCAGCAGGCGGCAATACGAATGCCTGCAAAATATCTATTTTATGTTTTAAGTTGGCTAGCCAGTAAATCAAGGCGGTGAGCCAGAGAATGGCTGATAACGCATAAAATAATCCGAAATTAAAATCACCGATGGCAAAAATATCGCGATACAGCAGGCCTCCATGCAGGAGTAAGCCTAATGCAACCATTGCGGCATGCAGCTTAAGGGACGGGGTGTTAGCAGCAGGAAGTGTTGATTGTTTTGCAGTCCGCCAATAATCAATGGCCACAGCAATGTAAATAAAAGTGACAACCAAATATGGAATTAAATGTCGCATGGTGCAATTATGTCAAAACTCACGCCAATCGCATAGCTTGATGTAAAATTAGACCAAATTAACGAAGTCCTGAAGATTAGGTAATATAAATATGTTAGAAAATTTAACCGGCCGGCTACAAGGCGTTATCAAAAACCTGCGTGGTCAAGCACGTTTAACTGAAGACAACATCTCAGATGCCATGCGTGAAGTGCGAATGGCATTACTAGAAGCAGATGTGGCATTGCCAGTGGTTAAGGACTTTGTTGCGAAAGTGAAAGAACGTGCAAATGGTCGCGAAGTACTGCAAAGCCTGACACCAGGACAAGCTGTGATAGAAGTCGTCAATGAAGAGCTGACTGCGTTGATGGGTAAGGCAAATGTTGCACTTAATCTTGCCGCTGTACCACCAGTCGTTATTTTAATGGCGGGCTTACAAGGCTCAGGTAAGACGACGACCTCTGCTAAATTAGCCAGGCTACTTAAAACTGATAAGAAGAAAGTGTTACTGGCCAGTGCAGACGTTTATCGTCCTGCCGCAATCACACAGCTGCAAACACTTGCAAAGCAAGTAGAGGTGGATTTTTTTGATAGTAATGCTGATCAAAAACCAAGCGATATTGCTGCACAGACACTAGCACATGCTAAAGCCAATTATTATGATGTTGTCATTTTTGATACCGCTGGCCGTTTGGGTATAGATGAAGAAATGATGGCAGAAATCAAAGCGTTGCACACACTGCTTAACCCTGCTGAAACTTTATTTGTGGTCGATGCGATGCAAGGCCAAGACGCGGTCAATACAGCCAAATCTTTTGGCGAAACATTGCCGTTAACAGGGATAGTCTTAACAAAATTAGACGGTGATGCACGTGGTGGCGCGGCACTTTCTGTGCGCCATGTAACAGGGCAGCCGATTAAATTTATTGGTGTCAGCGAAAAAGTAGATGGTTTAGAGCCATTCCACCCTGATCGTATGGCTGGGCGTATCTTGGGTATGGGCGATGTGCTTGGCTTGATTGAACAAGCGCATAAAACCGTCGACATGGAAGAGGCGAAAAAAGTTGCTGATAAAATCAAATCAGGCAGTAAATTTGATTTAGAAGATTTTAAATCGCAAATGATGCAGATGCGTAAAATGGGTGGCATGGATGCGCTCATGGATAAAATGCCAGCAAAAATGGCTGATATGGCATCTAAAGTAAATAGCGATGATGCAGAAAAGTCTTTGCAGCGTATAGAAGGCATTATTAATAGCATGACGCCGTTAGAGCGCCGTAAGCCGGAACTTATTAAGGCAAAGCGTAAAAAACGCATTGCAGCGGGTAGTGGTGTGCAAGTGCAAGAAGTCAATCGCTTGTTAAAACAGTTCGGAGAAACGCAAAAAATGATGAAAATGTTTAGCAAAGGTGGCATGGCCAAAATGATGCGGGGGATGGGTGGCTTGATGGGAGGAAAACTGCCAGGCATGCACTAATCACTGCTTTTAAGTAGTATCAATAATAATTTTTGATAAAAACCAGTGAATATTGAATATAAATCGCCAAACGATATTGACCAAAGTGTTGGTTTCGAGCATAATCGCGGTCTTGCATTTTTGGGCTACAACCTAATAGTGTTGCAATAAATGGGGATTTAGCTCAGTTGGTAGAGCAGTGGACTTTTAATCCATTTGTCGCGGGTTCGACCCCCGCAGTCCCTACCAAATATTAAAGCCTAGTCATTTCTGACTAGGCTTTTTTTATGGGTCATATGGGTCAATGCTGTTAGTTGGATTTTTGCCATTAAATTTGATTGAGTCATGCAAAAGCACATGTTAATGATTACGTAGCTAAAGTAATTGGCCAAAATGGCGTAATATCTATTTCATCAACAAGTTTCTTCTAGTGCCGGCTGAGTGTAAAATTTAGAGGCGTTAATTTTTGAATATAGACTAAAGCATCATAAAAGTTGTAGAAGGGTATTGAGGATAAATGGCAAATCAAGGTGCGACACAAAATGATGAAAGGTATTTAACCAACCATCCGATTGCTATTGTTCAAATTCTTAATGAGCTGGCAAAAAATAAAACAACACTTAATTTGTCTTTCAATTATGGGCAAGAACAAGGCCTGACAACTGTCGTTGGCGTGAGTGCGGATAAAAAATCCGTTTATATGGATAAGAGCTTAGATGCTGGTTTTAATAAAAAGTTAATGGCTAGCGACACGGTGGTTTTTTCAAAAACAGATGGCGTCAAGATTCGCTGGGTGGCGCATAAAATTACAGAGGTTAAGTTGAAAGATGGTGCAGCACTTAAGATAGCCTTGCCTAAAAGTTTATATCGTTTTCAGCGTAGAGAATTCTTTCGATCACCTGCACCAACGGCTAACCCAGTCATTTGCTACATCCCCTATCAGAACCCTAATAATGATGTTGAAGAAGCATTAGAAATGACGCTAGCAGATATTAGCCTAGGTGGTATAGGTACGGTAGTGGTGGATCACTTATCGCCTTTGTTGGAAGTGGAAAAGATATTTGAACGTTGTAGGATAACGCTGCCTAGTTTCGGTGATTTAGCGCTTGGTTTATGTGTAAAACATATCTCTGAATCGGTGATGCTTAACGGTTCTAAAAAGTACCGTGTCGGATTTCAGTTCGTCAACATTACACATAAAGATGAACGTGTCGTGCAAAATTATGTCATGCAGCTTGAGCGTGAAGCTTTAGTGCTCGCCAGCACTAATTAATTAGAACGCGTATTATTGGACTCAAATTTTCAATTAATTTGCTATGATTGATTTGTAAGCTATTAAATAATAGCTTGAGTTTTAAAATAGGGGATGTATTTGGCGGATCAATTAGAAAAAAACGTACTTTTTGAGGCTTTGATGCAGGGCGTCTCAGATGAGGTTTTTGTACTGGATGTGGCCACCATGCATTTGGTTAATGTTAGCAAAAGTGTTCTTCAATCTTTTGATGGCAACCTTTCTGAATTACAACAAAAGAAGTTAGATACGGTACTTGGTGTCACTAAAGAAGATTTAGTGGCTTTTGCGAGTTCGCATCAGGTCATGTCAAAACTCGTCAGCCCAAACAAGTCAAATGACATCCGTTTTTACAACTTACAACATCTCAATATTTCTCTTATTGAAATAGACCAAGCAGCGTATCTTTTTGCAATTAAAAGCGTGGGGCAGCCTTCCAACAATCAAGCTTTTGACGAAAATGACACGCGATTTAAAGTGCTTGTTAAAAACACACCTGGCTTAGTATTTGAATTCCGCATAGATCAAGACGGCCAAATTTCATTTGATTATTTAAGTGATGGCTGCAAAGCGCTAATTGGGTTGGAAATCGAAGCATTAAAAGCAAGCCCTAATCAATTTTTCGAGATTATGAATAAAGATGATTTTGAGGTGTTTGAAGAGCGGTTGAAAGTGTCGGCTGCTGATATGTCGATGTTGAATTGGGACGGCCGTTTTTGGATAGAGGAGTGGAATGATACTAAGTGGGTGAATTTAAGATGTAGTCCGAGGAAGTATGCGAGTGGTGTGGTTGAGTGGTCTGGCATCATGACCAATATTACGCAGAGTAAGCATGAGAAATTTGAGCTTGAGCAATCGCGTGAACGCTTGGCAGAGCTGTCCGCGCATTTAAACACGGTTAAAGAAGAAGAGCGTAGTCGCATTGCACGTGAGATACATGATGATTTAGGCGGCAATTTAACGGTGATAAAAATGGGCCTAGCTTCACTCATCAAACATTTGCCTGACGATCAACAGGCGTTAATTGAAAAAAGCCAAGACTTAAAAGCGGTTGTTGACCAAACCTTTGAAACTGCCCATCGGATTTCAGGAGATTTAAGACCTAATATCCTTGAGCTTGGCATCGTGGCTGCGCTAGGTTGGCAAGCGAAAGAGTTTGAGAAACAGATGAATATTCCCTGTTCCTTTGTCACAAATCAGCAAGAAGCTAAAGGAACGACGGAACAAGAGACGACATTGTTTAGAATTTGCCAAGAAGCGATGTCTAACATTGCAAAATATGCTAAAGCAACACGTGTAGACGTCGCCTTATTATTCGGCAAAGATGATATTAAAATGTATATCACGGATGATGGCATAGGGATCAACTCAGGAGACATCATGAAGCCAAATTCTTTTGGTTTGCGCGGTATGGAAGAACGAGTGGCTGCGTTGCAAGGAAGGTTTTCTATTGAAAAAGCACCTGAAAAAGGCACTAATATTACTGTAATTTTACCGAACTGATACACTTAAGCTAACTTAACTTGAAAACGAACCTTTAAGCATCGTGGGAAAAAAAATAAACGTCATGATTGTGGATGACCATGCCATCTTAAGGGCTGGGCTTAAACAAGTATTGTCTGAGACAGATGATATTGAAGTGGTGGCAGAGGCTGGGACGGCCAATGACGCAATCAAGTTATGTAGAGCGCAAAACTTGGACGTGGTATTGCTAGATATTACGTTGCCAGACCGCAGTGGTATTGAAGCGCTACAATATATTAAAAAAGATAACCCACGTTTATCGGTATTAATGTTATCCATGCATCGTGAAGACCAATATGCATTACGTGCATTAAAGGCGGGCGCTTCAGGGTATTTATGCAAGCAAAGTGCATCAGATGAGTTGGTTGATGCGGTATACCTGGTGGCAAAAGGTAAGAAATACATTAGTGCTACAGTTGCTGAGATATTAGCCAATCAGGTGTCTGGTGATAGCGAGAAGCCCTTACATGAAACACTATCCAATCGAGAATATGAAACATTGATGCTCATTGCATCAGGACTATCAGTAGGTGAAATCGCTGAAAAGTTATCGTTATCAGTGAAAACAATTAGCATGTATCGCACGCGTTTGCTCGAGAAAATGCAACTTAAGCATAATGCAGATATCACGCACTATGTCATTAAAAATAACCTTGTAGAATAATCACATTGCTAATTAAGCTATTTTTCTAGCTTTAATTCCAGCATCACTCCTCACATTTTTTTCCCATAATAAGACATTCTTATAACGAATGTTAGGTTCATGACGCATGTTATTTAGCCAATTGATCTTATTGTTTGTTTGTAATTTATTGATTTTAAATACTTTTATTTTATTTGTGGGAGGACTCTAAAGATTTGAATAGGTCTGCCGTCATTAGTGCATAGACTGCTTAATCGGTGTCTTGAGAAATAAAATTTTTACATAAACACTAAATTTTATAAAAAGCTAACCGATAAGTTTTATAACAGCGATGTAATTAGGCTGTTAAAGCAGCGCTAATGATGTAACAACATTTAAATTAAAGGAGTATTAACATGGCAGCAGTATTAGGTACAAACGTAGCATCAATGTTTAACGTGAATGCGTTAAATAAATCAAAAATGGCTTTAGACACTTCTCTAGCTCGTCTTTCTTCAGGTAGTCGTATTAACTCTGCTAAAGATGATGCAACTGGCTTAGGTATTGCCATTGGTTTTGATGCAAAACTTCGTGGTTCTCAACAAGCACAACGTAACGCAAATGACGGTGTTGCTAAAGCACAAACTAATGATAGTTACTTGTCTCAAATTACAGAAAATACACAGCGTTTACGTGAAATTGCTGTTCAATTAGGTGGCACGGCTACTGGCGCTGAAACAACTGCACTAGTCGCTGAGAATGCCCGTATTGCAGCGTTGGTAACAGCAACAGGTGCAGTCGTAGTGAATGCAGATGGCGGTACAGTAACTGGTGTTGGTGTTGCTTTTACAGCGACAACAGGCGTGACAGTGGCCGCTATTGATACTGATTTAACAACGATTTCGACAGCACGTGCTCAATTTGGTGCAGATATGTCAACATTTCAATCAGCATCTAATAACTTAGGTAACTCAGCAGTGAATATCGCAGCACAATTAAGTTCAATCATGGACACTGATTATGCAACTGAATCAGCAGTCATGACGAAGAATAACATTCTTCAACAAGCTGGTACTGCAGCGTTATCACAAGCTAACCAAGCACCTAACAACATTACACAGTTGTTACGTTAAGTTTAGGTTGGGTTGTAAAAGTAAGACGTTAACCGGCCAGAAGTTCTGGTCGGTTTTTCGGCTAACGGAGGTGTAAGAATGTCTGCAGAGCATGTTAGTTTAATGACTGGTCGTTCAGGACTATTGAGTGGTTTAGTTAGTGGCCAGCCGGCATTGCCTCATCAGGTATCCAGTGTGGAAAACCCTGAAATAGAAGTGAAAAAAATGGAGGTAACTCCAGATGTATTACAGAAAATGATAGATGAAGCTAATCAAATGCTTAGCTATATTCGTCCAGATATTAAATTTGTGATTGATGAAGGCTCTAAAAAAGTGGTGATTATGTTGATAGAACCTGATACAGGTGATGTGATTAACCGCTTTCCTACTGAGCAGGCATTGGCAATTAGCCATGCGATTACGCAATCACATGAGAAAGTAGCCGCACGCCATGAGGCATTTCGTCATGCGGGTGATGGTGTATTAGGTTTGTTGGTTAGACAAAGAACATAAGGGATAGATGTTATGGCGATTTCAGGATTAAGTGCAAGTAGCATAGATGTCACCGCTATTGTGAGTCAGTTAATGGCGGTGGAGCGACGCCCAGTTGATCAACTGAGTAGAAAGTCTGTCAGCTATGAAACACAGCTCTCGGTGTTTAGTACGCTTAAAAGTAGTATTGCAAGTTTTCAAGATGCAGTTAGGGGCCTAACAGACACAGGTGGCTTTCAATCTTTTAATACGGTTTCATCAGATGCCAGTGTTTTAACCGCTTCTGCAGGAAGCACAGCAACACCAGGCAGTTATTCATTGAATATTTCAAGTCTTGCACAATCGCAACAATTAGTGGCGGCGGGGCAAGTTAGCGAAACTGCAACAATCGGTGCAGGCACATCGACTACACTTAGTTTTGATTTCGGTACGATTAGTGGCGGTACGCTTGGTTCTGGTGCCTATACTGGTGCAAGTTTCACCTCTAACGGTAGTGGCGTGCAAACAGTCGCAATCGACAACACCAATAATACATTAGAGGGTATTCGCGATGCAGTAAATAGTGCCAATATAGGCGTGACAGCTAGTATTATTAATGATGGTGGCTCGTCTCCTTATCGTTTGGCCTTTAGTTCTACTGCATCTGGTTCAAATAATAGTATTAGCATAGCGGTAGCCGGAGATGCCGCCTTAAGCAGCTTGTTAAGCCACGACCCTGCGGGGGCGCAAAATTTGGCAGAAACGTTAACGGCACAAAATGCAAACTTTACCTTAAATGGGGTTGCGATTACAAAGTCTTCTAATCTCGTTACCGATGTCGTTGAGGGCGTAACCCTTAATTTAAATAAAGTAACAACATCGCCAGTTAACTTAGCCATCAGCAAAGATACAGCCGCTATTACAGAAGCCGCTAATACCTTTATTACCCAATACAACACATTGTTGAGTGATTTAAAAAGTCTTTCTGCTTTTGGAACGGGCGGTTCATCAGGCGGAACTTTAGCTGGCGATCCTGCGGTCAGGCAAATGATTAACGAACTGACTTCAATTATAGGTGGGACTGTGACTGGTGGCAGCTATGCGACACTTGCGAGTATCGGTATTACGACAAGAGTGGGCATAGGGCTTGAGCTTGATAGCACACTATTTAATAGTGCGGTTGATAATAATTTAGATGATCTTGCTAATTTATTTACATCAACAGAAGGCTTCGCAACCAAGTTGAATGCTTGGGCAACCACTTCTTTAAATATTACAGTGGATACACGGACCGGTAATATTAAAAACGCGATCAGTGCAATAGCCGATGAAATTGATATACGAGAAGTGCGTTTAGCCAATCTTGAAAAACGCTATACCGCGCAGTTTAGCAACCTGAATAGAGTATTAGCTAGCTTAAATGCACAACAAACATTTGTGAGTCAAATGTTTAGTAATAACAACAATTCATAGATAAGAATGAACGGAGAAATATGTTCGGGACGCAACAAAATATTAACCAGTATAAAAAAGTCAGTATTGAATCTGGCGCCGATGCAGCCAATCCTATTGAATTGATTGTCATGTTATATGATGGCGCGATATTGGCCTGTAATTCTGCAATCCCTTACGTGAAAACAAATGATTATGCTAACAGAAGTCATTTTATCTATAAGGCAATCAAAATTATTCAGTCAGGTTTGCGTATGAGTTTAGATCACGAGGCAGGCGGTGACATGGCGATTAATTTAGACGCGTTATATATCTATATGACCAATCAATTGGTTAAAGCCAATATTGAAGTGAATGAAGCCCCCATTCTTGAAGTTGTTCGGTTGTTGACGGAAGTGCGTACTGCATGGGATCAAATTAGCAAAACTGATGCAGTAAAAATGGCGCCAGGTAATGAAAAAATTAGTACAAATAATATCGCTTATATGGAAAAGGTTTAATCATGAGTAACGAAAACGTATGTTCACTTTATGAATCTGTAGCAGAAGTTACTAGCCAAATGTTATCGGCAGCACAGCGTCAAGATTGGGATGAATTAGCAGAACTAGAAGTGACCTGTGCAGATTACGTTGAGCAGATCCGAGATTATGATGAGGTGCAACCAGCAGCAGGTGAAGCGTATAAGCATAAATTACAGAGTATCAAATTGATTTTAGCCAATGATAGGGAGATTCGAAATCTGATGGCGCCATGGATGCTGAAACTTAATAACATGCTAAATAGCGGCAGTAAAAATAACACTTCAGTGCGGCACCTACAAATGTAGCGCAATGAATAGTTAGTTATGGATAAATCTAGCACACGAATTGGAGTGAACCCTGTTAGTAAGGTAAGCCCTGTAATGGCAGCTGCAAGCATTGCTGATCCAGTGCAAGCGCTTGAGTCTAGGGCATCACAATTAGCTAAACAACATGCTGGCTTAGTTGCAAAAATTGCTGTGTTAAACGTAGAAAATCCTTCTGAAAAACCAGTATCTACCACAGACGTAAGCGCGACTGCAAAACTGATAGACCGATCTTTAAAGCAAGCTGAAGCGAAAGGCCTAACGGGAAAGTATATTGCACAATCTGTTATCACGCATAACCCAAAGCTGCCAGATGTTGTCTCACAGCAACTAAGAGCAGCCATCGGTAATAGTGGTTTGTTTTACGAATCACATTTAAGTCATTTTGTTGATGGGCATCGTAATTTAGCGGGTGTTAAATTGGAGCCACAAAATCAGTTTAGCCATATGGCGCAGACATTATTACCTCAACAATTGTATATTCTTGAACATCAGCGCTTATCATGGCATGGCGAGGTTTGGCCGGGCCAACAAATGGACTGGGAGGTTTATCGACAGAACCAGCAAAAAAATAATAAGAATAACCCGCACCGAACACCAAACGCGGGGAAATCTATTGCCAGTGACTTAACATTGTATTTGCCACTGCTAGGTAAGGTGGTGGTAAAAATAAATCTGCAGGCTGAAGATATGCATATTAGTTTATATGTCGAGCGGGAAAAATCCTTGCAACTATTGAAAGAGAAAAGCGCATCACTGGTGAACGCAATAGAGGCTAGGGACCAAACACTAAAAGGTTTAACGCTAGAGGCACTCGAAAGTGATCAGGCGTAATGGAAGCTCATAATGGAAAACTATAGTGCTCAACAGCAAGCCGTTGCACTTGCCTATGAAACAGGAGACTTTGCACCAAGCGTGTTAGCAAAAGGACATGGGGCTATTGCTGAGCATATTATTGCCATTGCAAAAGAGCAAGGTGTGTTCGTACATGAGTCTAAAGAGTTGGTAGCAATGTTGATGCAGCTAGACCTAGATGAACATATTCCTGTTGAACACTATCAAGCAATTGCGGAAATGTTAGCTTGGCTTTATCGGCTAGAGTCAGGCGACAGCCTATAGCTTCTGTAGCATCGTGTACTTTAAGCAAGATTTCAAGTTAAAAAGTTTTCAAAATTATCTGAAGTTAACGGTTTAGAATAGAAGTAGCCTTGGCCAAAGTCACACCCTGCCGTTTTTAATAAGTCATGTTGTTCTTGTGTTTCAACGCCTTCAGCAATGACTTTCAATTTAAGCTTATGCGCCATGACAATAATGGCTTGGCACAACGCCATATCATCAGATTCTATACCTAAGTTTTGCACAAAAGATTGGTCGATCTTGATGTAATCAATATCGAACTTTTTAAGATAAGACAGCGATGAATAACCCGTTCCAAAATCATCAAGTGCAACTTGAATGCCAGCATCGCGGAATGCGAATAGGTAATTACGCAGATTGTCGCTGGTATCGAGCAAGAGTCCTTCAGTGATTTCTACTGCGATACATTCCCCAGATAAGCCGCGGTCACGTAAATAGTTAGGCCAGTTTAGATAGTCGTCACTTTCGCTGTTAGCTATATTATAAAACTGCACAGGCGATTTATTGATGCTGATTTGGAAGTTGGAATGTATCGATTTGCGCCATTCAATAGATTGCTCCAATGCTTCAAGAAAAACCCAGTTGCCAATTTCATTAATAAGCCCTGTTTCCTCTGCAATCGGAATAAAATCGGCAGGGCTAATTAAGCCTTTTGTAGGATGTTGCCAGCGAACAAGTGCTTCTGCTTTGTGAATTTTGCCGGTTCTAAAATTGACAATAGGTTGGTAAACCAAGTGGAATTCTTGTTTCTCTATGGCACGACGTAAATCTTTAGTTAATCGCATGCGTTTTTGAATGCTCTTTTGCATGGATGCAGTAAAGTAGCTAAAACGATTTCTACCTTTTTTCTTTGCGGTATACATCGCTTGATCTGCATTTTTGATCAGCGTATCAATATCACTCGAATCGGCAGGGTATAACGTAATACCAATGCTGGCAGAAATATAAGTAACCTCATCACCCAGGTGGTAAGGTTCAGCAATTTTTTTAAGGATATTTTGGGCGATGCGTACAACACATTGGGGATCTTTTAGTTCGCTTAAAATAAGAGTAAACTCATCTCCACCAAGCCTCGAAACAGCATCTATATAGGCAACGGTGTCGGACTCACGCACGCAACTAACAAGCCGATTAGCCGTTTCCTTTAGCAACACATCGCCCATGTGGTGGCCAAGTGTATCATTCACTTCTTTAAATTCATCTAAATCGATAAACAATAATGCAAGTGGCAAATTAGCGCGCTGTGTTTTTTTGATTTCTTGTTTGAACCGGTCATGAAACATGTGGCGATTGGGCAGTCCTGTTAATACGTCAAAATTGGCTTGCTTCCAGATGAGGTCTTCTGATTCTTTTCTTTTGGTGATGTCAGTGGCAAGGCTAACACGATTGATTACTTCGTTATTTTTGTCATAAATAGTATTAATTCTGACCCATTCAGTATAAATTTTACCATTCTTCCGCTGATTCCAAATTTCACCCTGCCATTTTCCTGTTGTATTTAGTTTCTGATTTAATTTGGTATAAAAGCTTTTTTTGTGATGCGTCGATTTAAGAAAGTCGGGGCTTTTGCCTAAAGCCTCTTCAGCACTATAACCAGTGTCTGCTGTAAAGGCGGGGTTAACACCAACAATTATATTATTGGTATCAGTAATCATCATAGATTCATTTGTATTTTGATAGATCAGGGCGGCTAAACGTTGCTCTTGGTTATGGTTAGCCAGTTCGATTGCAATGCCTGCTAAGGCAGCATTTTGCGTAATACTTTGTATATCTTTTTCGGTCGGGATTGTTGGATTATGGTGATAAATGGAAAATGTGCCCAGTACCTTGCCTGCCGAGTCTTTAATGGGCTCAGACCAACATGCTCTTAGATTGGCTTTGGTTGTTAGCTCAGTAAAGTCGCTCCAGTTAGGGTGGTTAATGATGTCTTCTACAATCACGCGTTCACCGGTGAATGCAGCGGCACCGCAGCTACCAACCTTAGGCCCTATTTCTAGCCCCTCAATCGCTTCAATATAAAAATTAGGTAAATGAGGTGCGGCGATATGGTTTAAGTGCTTACCATCTCTACCCAGCAGTAGAATGCTACATAGCATGCTTGGGTCTTGTTCTTCGAGATTAACAACAACTGCCACTAATATTTTGTTGAGAGGTGCGTTGTTAGCAATCATTTCCATGATTCTGCTATTGGCTTTTTCTCGGTTCTCACCTAATAATGCGGTTTTTGCTAGGCTGATATTTTCAATGTAGCCTTTATTTGCTTTACGCGCGATGATGATAACGAACATTAGAAATAACGTTATCATGAGGCTCAATGTGATAGAGGTGTGCGAGGCCTCTGTAGCTAGACGAAAAATTACCGATATTAAGACCGGGAGTAAAAATCCAATTAAAACAATATAGTCAATGGCAAAACTTAAGGCTGCTGCAGCGCATAAACCAGTCAGCGAAACTATAATGATAGATTGGTTCAGCGTGTCTCCAGGCTGGTAAAGTAAGACAGTTGAAGTTGCCCATGCTAATCCTGTTAAGGCGGTGGCGATACGAAATCGATTAAGCCAAAGCATATTAACCGGTTTTGTCCGGTCATAGCTTATTTTTAGGAGAATGCGTCCTGCGTAAGTGATTGCCATAATCACCAACCATAAATAAACATGCGAGGGAGTGGCGCTGGTTTTTAATATGGCTACAGCAAGTAATGCCGCAAGACATAAGGCAGAAACCAAAGGAAGGTTGCTTTGATATAAGCGAGATGTGACCTCGGCTTTAATCGGCGTAAACACCAACCATTCATCCTGAAATTTAGAAATTAATTTCATGAAGTCTCTTCAAAGTGATTGTTAGCTATATTTTTAGTATTAGCGGTAGCTAGAGCACTATACTTTAGTATATTAACATAACCAGATTTTTGTTTTTTCAAGAAAACTGCTGTGTGTTTATACCTGCATGTTCATGATGTCTTGATAGGCAGAAACAAGCTTGTTACGGACTTGTACGGTTGCTTGAAAGGCAATGTTAGATTTTTGCCCGGCAATCATGACGTCAGAAAGGCTGACACTATCGTCACCCAAAACGAAGTTTTTGCTTAGCTTTTCAGAAGTGCGCTGTGTCTGGTTCACTTGATCTAAAGAGGCTTTTAGCGCATCAGAAAAGTTAACTTTATCGGTACTGTCAGCTTTATTTAATCCTGCTGTCGCACTTAAACCATTTGTTTCGCCCACTTGTGGGCGTTGTGCCGCAGCTTTCATCTGCGCCAACATGGACTCTATTCTTGCTGTGTCTATTCCACCTGCTTTCATCGGTGCCTCCGTTTTATACATAAGCCAATAGAATTGACATGTTGCTAATTTATCACTTTGTGCAATGAAGCAATCTAGCAATAAGACAAGAAAAGCGCCGTTATTCAGGCGTTAAAAAATTAAAGTTTTCCGCATAATGAAAATCAATAAGCAATAAAGACGGTTTTGTCTATGTGCGCAGCGCGATTTGCATGACACAAGACATCATCTAATTGGAGAGAATGAATGGCAACAGACACAGGCTTTAAAGGTGGCGCACCTGGTTTAATTCCACAGCAGATAGGCGGCAAATTATTTTTGCTTGCAGGAATTGCAGCTGTTATTGCTGTGATGGTAGTTTTTTGGCTATGGAGCCAACAGCCAGATTACCGTGTTTTATTTTCTAACTTTTCAGATAAAGATGGCGGTGCCATTGTGGCAGCGTTAGATAAAATGAATATTTCTTATAAACTATCTGATAGTGGAACGGCCATTTTAGTGCCAGCATCACAAGTACATCAGGCACGCTTAAAACTGGCCTCTGAAGGCTTGCCTAAAGGCGGCAATATTGGTTTTGAATTATTAGAAAAACAGAAGTTTGGTGTTTCTAGATTTGTTGAGCAAGTAAATTTTCAGCGTGGCTTAGAAGGGGAGCTGGAGCGCAGTATTCAAGCAATTGATACGGTAGCATCAGCGATTATTCATTTAGCGATTCCTAAACAATCTGTTTTTGTACGAGACCAACAAAAACCAACAGCCTCTGTATTATTGAATGTGTTACCAGGCCGAAATTTGGATGGCAACCAAGTGAGTGCCATTGTGCATTTAGTGGCGAGTAGTGTTCCACATTTGCTTGCTACTAATGTGACGGTGGTTGATCAAAATGGTAATTTGCTTTCTGACAAATCAAAAAAATCAGGTGCTAAACAGTTAGACCCGGCACAACTGAAATACATTGACGAGTTACAGCAAAGTATTGCAAGACGGGTGGAATCAATTATCTTACCTATAGTAGGGCCTGGCAATGTGCGTGCTGAAGCCAGTGCGGAAATTGATTTTACTAGTACTGAGCAAGCTGCTGAGATTTACAAACCCAATCAAAACACGGCTGAAGTTGCCGTGCGTAGTATGCAAAGCAATGAGTCTAGTACAACAGAAGGTAATGGTGCATCAGGTGTGCCAGGTGCTTTGTCGAATCAGCCACAAGAAGATGCTATTGCGCCTATTACAGCAGAAGAAGGTGAAGCAACAACGGCTATCGCAAGTACAGCACCACTTAAATCACAAAAAAATGTCACGACTAATTTTGAGGTGGATAAAACCATCCGTTATGTTCAACAGCCAATGGGTGGCATTAAGCGTATTAATGTGGCGGTAGTGGTTAACAATATGCCAGTAGTCGATGCAGAGGGTAAGACGACGTATCGTCCATTAACAGCTGCCGAGAAGCAGAAAATAAACGATTTGGCAATGCAGGCAATGGGCTTTAATAAAGAACGTGGTGATGCTTTGGTTGTTGTTAACAGTGCTTTTGCACAAGCAGCCGTTGAACCATTACCAGAAATTCCTATCTGGCAGAAGCCAGCTACGATTGAATATGCGAAAGATGCGCTACGCTTTTTGTTCGGCATTATTGCGATGTTATTGCTCTATAAAAAAATACTGAAGCCGATGTTTAATAAATTAACCGAGCCACTTGCACTGGTGTCTAATTCAGGTCAAGCAATCTCCAGCTTAAATAGTGGTAACGGCGAGGCAGTGATGGAGAATAATCCTGAGCTAGTGAGTAGTTATAACCAGAGTTTAGATGCGGCCAAACAAATTGCGGTAGATAACCCAAGAATGGTTGCCAGTGTGGTTTCTGAGTGGACAAGTGGGACTGCTAAATGAGTGATGATGGCGTAATGAAAAGCGCAGTATTGATGCTGGCACTGGGTGAGAATGAGGCGGCGGAAGTCATGAAATACTTATCGCCTAAAGAAGTGCAAAAACTAGGCTCAGCCATGGCGACGTTAAAATCAGTAGGCCGAGATGAAGTTGAAACAACGGTTAAGGATTTTCTGACAGTGGCTGATGAAAGTAGTGATTTTGGGTTAGATTCAGATGAGTATATTCGCTCAGTTCTCACTAAAGCATTAGGCGACAAGGCGGATAGTGTGCTAGATCGTATTTTACATAATAGCGATTCTAGTGGCATTGAGAGTTTAAAATGGATGGATGCAGCAACCGTAGCTGAGCTTATTATGAATGAGCATCCACAAATTGTTGCGACGATTCTGGTGCATCTAGATGCAGACCACGCATCAGAAATATTATCTAATTTTACTGATCGTACCCGACAAGATGCCTTATTAAGAATTGCCACATTAGATGGCGTTCAACCTACCGCACTTAAAGAGCTTAATGATGTGTTAGGCAAACTGTTATCGGGCAATGAGAGCTTAAAAAAACAATCGATGGGTGGGGTAAAAGTTGCTGCTGAAATCATGAATTATTTCAATGGTGAAACCGAGGCGACTGCCATGGAAGGTTTGAAAAATTATGACGAAGACCTTGCACAGCAAGTGATGGATACCATGTTTGTATTCGATGACATTATTGAGATAGATGATAAAGGCATACAAGTTATGCTAAGAGAAGTGCAATCAGAAACATTAATTATTGCCCTTAAAGGCACCACTGCAGAAATGCGAGAGAAGATATTTAAAAACATGTCATCGCGTGCTGCTGACATGATGAAAGAAGACCTGGAAAGTAAAGGGCCAGTTAAACTTTCTGAAGTAGAAGAGCAACAAAAGCAAATGCTACAAATAGTCCGTCGGCTCGCTGACGAAGGCCAGGTTATGCTAGGTGGAAAAGGTGGAGATGACGAGTATGTCTGATGCATCCATCCCTAAAGAAGAACAAACAGCTTATCAGCGATGGGAAATGTCCGCCTTTACCGAGACAGATACTGCTAGTAGCTTCAGGGCTAAAAAACCGAGCAGCACAAGCGCGGCAGCGGGTATCTCCAGTGCGTTAGATAGCGTTCGTCAGGAGGCGTATACAAAAGGTATGCAAGAAGGTTTTGCCGTGGGTATGGCTAAAGCGAAAGAATATGTGGCGAAAGAACAGACGCAATTTTTAAGGATCGCAACAGCGTTTGAACAGGCATTAGAAGCAGCCGATCAAAAGATTGAAGAAGACATTTTAGGGCTGGCTCTAGACATGGCTAAGTTGATGCTCAAAACTAAAATTAGTGTAGACGAAGAAGTGGTTTTGCCCGTGGTTAGAGATGCAATTCACTACCTTCCAAGTGTGCAAAAGCCAGCAATCATTACTGTCAATCATGAAGATGCTCATATTTTACGCGATCAGCTAGGTGAAGAGCTTTCAGAGCAGGGTTGGCAAATTCAAGAAGATAATAATATTGAGCGTGGCGGCTGCTTGGTAGAGACAGGTGAGAATCAAATTGATGCGACCAATACAATGCGCTGGAAAAGAATTAGTGATGCTTTGGCGCAGTCAAATGATTGGTTATTACCTTGATAGAAGAGAATATACATACCAAGCGCTGGCATAGCTATATCAGCGACTGCCAAGAAGTTTTACAGATTATAGAGCCTGTTGAGATAGCCGGGCGCATTACAAAATTAACAGGTCTCGTCATGGAGGCGGCTGGCATTAAGCTACCAATTGGCAGTGCCTGTTATGTGCCGCTCTCTAATGGACGTCGTGTAGAAGCAGAAGTAGTAGGTTTTGACGGGGATAAGTTGCTTTTAATGCCACAAAGTGGTGTTGATGGTGTTGTCCCTGGTGCTAAAGTTTTGGCTTTAGATGTTGCGGATGCATTGCCAAAACCAAAACATAATAATAAACCACGTAGAAGAACTTCTGACCGTACACGACATCTTCCAGTCGGCAATGGCTTGCTTGGGCGTGTATTGGATGGTGCAGGTAATCCACTAGATGGGCTAGGGAAAATAAACACAGCACAAAGCGCCCCTTTAACAGCAAGGAATATAAACCCATTGGAACGTGCACCAATTGAGAAGGTGTTGGATGTCGGTGTGCGCGCTATTAACAGTATGCTCACGGTTGGCAGAGGGCAGCGCATGGGTTTGTTTGCTGGATCTGGTGTGGGTAAGAGTGTTTTGTTAGGGATGATGGCTCGCTATACCACAGCCGATGTTATTGTAGTTGGGCTAATCGGTGAACGAGGCCGAGAGGTGCAAGAATTTATAGAGCAAATTTTGGGTGAGGAAGGGCTGGCAAGGTCTGTGGTCGTTGCAGCACCTGCAGATGCGCCCGCATTAATGAGGTTGCAGGGCGCAAGTTATGCAACGACCATTGCTGAGAATTTCCGTAATCAAGGTAAAAATGTTTTGTTGATTATGGATTCATTAACGCGTTATGCCATGGCACAACGTGAAATCGCATTAGCCATTGGTGAGCCACCAGCGACAAAAGGATATCCACCTTCCGTTTTTGCAAAACTACCTGCTTTAGTAGAGCGGACTGGTAATGGTAAGCGTGGCGAAGGGTCTATCACCGCTTTTTATACCGTATTAACGGAAGGTGATGACCAGCAAGATCCAATTGCAGATGCAGCGCGTGCGATTTTAGATGGGCACATTGTTCTTAGCCGTGAATTAGCAGAGAGTGGACACTACCCAGCCATTGATGTTGAACAATCCATTAGCCGTGCAATGCAAAATATTACCGACCCTGAACATCAGAAAAATGCGCGCATGTTGAAGCAGTTACATGCGCGATACTCTAAAAGCGAAGACCTAATTAATGTTGGTGCTTATGAAGAGGGTAGTGATTCCATCTTAGATAAAGCAATTGCAAAGCATGATGGCATTGTAGAATTTTTACAACAAGATATTCATGAGTGCGCTGACGTTTCACAAAGTCTGCAACAGCTTAGTGAGGTATTAGAAACTTAAATTTAGAAAGGCACTATAAATGGCATCTTCTTCTGCTGTAAAAATGTTATTTGATTTGGCGAGTGAAGAGGCTGATTTAGCCGCTAAGCATTTAGCGGTAGCGAACAAAGCATTAAAAGAAGCAAAAGAAAAAGGTGAAATGTTACAAGGTTACAAGCAAGATTATATTGAGAACTTTAACCAGCAAATGAAAAACGGATTGGGCAAAGAGGGACATCATAATTATCAAAGTTTTTTGCAAAATTTGCAGCAAGTGATTAATGGGCAAGAAGATGTCATTGTTTCTGCACAGTATGAAAGCGACAAGAAGCGTGAGGTGTTACAAACTGCGCAACGTAAAAAAATGTCTTACGAGGTTTTAATAAAGCGAGCAGAGAAAAAAGCAATGATGCTTGCTAATAAACGGGATCAAAAAATGATGGATGAATTTGCAATGCGGACACAACGCACTCGCTCAAAAACATCTATTAATTAACGAATTGGAAATATTGGAATTATGCAAAATTTACCATTTTTAGTGGCACAAGCTAGCCCCGTGAAGAGCTTGCCTTCATCAGGTAGCCATCAAGCTAAACAAGAGACAAGTCAATCATTTAAGCAAACGTTATCTAAACAAGTTGCGCGAGATGAAATGAAAGCGCCTTTAGGTAAGAGTGGCAACCCTAAAGCTAAGGATGATGACAAACAGAACCGAACAGATGTTGCAACCGGGAAAACAACAGGAGCTGTCGCTGATGCACAGTCTTTAGCTTCAACAACCATTGCAAAATCATTACAAGATGCGACAGATGGTGAAGTTAATATAGTGACGTTACAAGAGGAGGTTTTACTCCCTGTCGAAAATGTTGCACCTGCTATTCAAACGATAGCACAGCAAACAGTTACCAATAAAGGGACTACGATAGGGACAGATGCACTTCAACGATGGAAGCAATCCATGACGGATATTACCACCGAGGCTGCTGTTAATGAGGTTGCTGTTGAGGAGGCTGATGTTGATAAGATTGCTACAAAAACGACTAGCCAGTTACCAGTAAACCCTCTGAAAGACGCTAATGAGACAATCAATCCAAAACTCGCTAATGTATTAGCCACAGAAAACAAGCCGTTAGAAATGCGAAAATATAACGAGATGCCAGTAGAAACTAGCATAAAATCGGCACCTGATATTTCAACAGTGCCTTTACAAGCCTTAGCGAAACCTGCATCCGTATTAGCAACCTCACCATTACAAGCGGGTGCCAGCAATACGATTAATGCGTTTCCAGGCAAAACTGGTTGGAATGAGGCGGTGAGTCAAAAAGTGGTTTGGATGATTGGTGCCACTGAGCAATCAGCGACGTTGACACTGAACCCAAAAGACTTAGGCCCATTACAAGTGATTATTCATGTGAACAATGAAAAAGCGGATGCGACTTTTATCTCAGAAAACCCTGAAGTGAGAAAAGCACTGGAAGAGGGTATGTCTAGCTTGCGGAATCTAATGGGCCAAGCAGGGATAGAGTTAGGCCAAGCTAACGTTAATACTAATAAGCAGCAACAAGAATTCCAACAAGCGAGTAAAGAGTATGCGGCAAAACAAGCTAATGGAGACAGCATGTCTCAAGACGCTGATCATGCGGGCAATGTGCAAAGCAACATGCGAGTGAGCCATGGGTTGGTAGATACTTTTGTCTAAAATTCTGCAATATTAATCCCACCCTTCCTTCTGTCATTCGATCATTTTTCAATGGTTGGGGTTCTATTAAGACAAAAACCAACAAGCAAGAGAATTAAGCATTTTTTATCCTTTTGTTTCACCCATCATTATTTATTTTTCCCTGTAAATTAGCACTATAGGATTTCGGTGTTAACACGTGTTCTCATCGGAACAAAGTGACTTAGCTAACCTTACAGATGCGGAGAAAGAAAAATGACAACTTCTAAAGTAGATGAAATGATTGTGAATGAAATTGCAGCCAAAGAATTAAGAATCGCAACTGGAAATTTCAAAGAATCAGACACTGAGCTGAAAGATGCAGAGTTTAAATATCATAAATTGGTGCAGTTTCGTGGTGAATATGTTGATCGTTTTGATAATGAGATGAAGCACTATGTTGCAGAAGATACGCATCAAGGGTTTCGTAGTTTCTTTTCACGTTTAGATGTGGTGATTTTTGAGCAGCAAGATATCGTCGCCAATTGTGAAAGGAAAGCAAAAATTCAACGTCAATTGATGGAAGAGTGCCAGAAAAAAATGCAATCACTTGATGATGTGCAAGCACAAGAAGAAATGAGCGCATAGGCGTATTTTCTATGCAACAAAACACGTTAATTTAAATTAACGTGTTTTCCCCTCTTTCACCCACCAATCGAATAACCGTATTTTCTTTAATAATGAGTCATTCGTTAGCGATAAAACATTAAGAAAGGTTATAGATTGACTCCTACCATTTTACCAGTAACTGAGTTACGACAATTGTTGAAGGCGGTTTCGGATCATGGCGGTCAACATTTAATAGAAGTTGAGACCGATCTAGTACAAACAACTTATTTATTAAGCGGCGCAATAGAAAAGCTAGGTGATAGCTTTATGGCGATTAATGAGGCTGTTTCTGCGCAGCAAGAAATCATAGATAGATTACTCAATACAGTTGAGGCTTCTCAAGAATCAAGATTAGACATTTTAATGTTACGTGAAAAAGTATCAGTAGAAGCCAACGCAGCAGTCACTGGTTTGCAATTCCAAGATATGACGAGTCAGTTAATTGCACGTGTGATTAAGCGTGTGAATGGATTAAGAGAAACGCTAACAACACTAGCGACACATAGTGAACATATGAACCCAACACATGAGCATGAAGAAATTGTAAAGCTGTTAGCAGAAATGAATGCAAGTTTACACATGCGTAATGATGCATTAGTAGGTGGCCTTGCCAAATCGGTAAGGCAAGAGGATATGCGTTCTGGTGAGGTTGAGTTGTTTTAACAATTTTTTAACCAGGTGCAGATGATAAAAGAGCAGTTATTTTGTTAACAAAACGGGCAATGCCTAATTTAACCAACAAGCGAGAGTGAACGATGGCAAAAACAATATTAGCAGTTGATGATTCAGGATCATTAAGACAAATGGTGGCTTTTAGTTTAAAGGCCGCTGGGTATGACGTTATATCTGCAGTTGATGGTCAAGATGGGTTAAACAAAGCGAAAGAAAAAACAGTGGATTTGGTATTAACCGACCAGAACATGCCGATTATGGATGGCTTGACGCTGATTACTAATTTACGTGAATTAGCCTCTTATCAAAAAGTACCTATTTTGATGTTAACGACAGAGTCTAGTGATGAAATGAAAGGCAAAGGCAAGGCTGCAGGAGCCAATGGCTGGTTAGTCAAGCCATTTGATCCAAAACGATTAATTGAAGTTGTACAAAAAGTGATTGGTTAATTTTTGACTAATTGTAAACAGTTGAATACGTATGGAGTACAACAATGAGCATTGATATGAGCCAGTTTTATGAGGTCTTCTTTGATGAATCAGAAGAGCTCTTAGCCGAAGCAGAGCATTTGCTGTTAGGCCTGGATGTTGAAGACCCAGATGCTGAAGATTTAAACGCTATTTTTCGCGCAGCACACTCTATTAAAGGTGGTGCGGCTACTTTTGGTTTTACAGATATGACAGAAATTACCCATGTATTGGAAAATCTGTTGGATAGAATTCGTAAAGATGAAATGGCCTTAACCGCAGAGCATGTCGATGCATTTCTGTCAGCAAAAGATGTGCTTAAAATGGAGGTGGACGGGCACCGCCTAGATGAAGAGGTTGATTTAGACCAAGTTGCAGAAGTAAAAGCGACATTAAAAGCATTAGCAGAAGCGGGAGGCGTTGAAATAAAAGCAGCACCAGTGGCTCAAGTAGACACCCCTGCAGCAACCCCCGCTGTTGAAACTACGCCAGCACCTAAGCCAGCAGAGGCTACACCTGTTGAAGCTGAGGTTAAAGTGTTTAACGTCGCTTTACCAGAAGTGACCGATAAAGATTTAGCTAACCTAAAAGAAGAATTGGCTTTGCTGGGCGAAGTAGAAGCAAACAAACAAGAGGATGGTCATTCTGTTCTTAAGTTAAGCACAGACTCAAGCGAGTCAGATATTGTTTCTATTTGTTCCTTTATCGTGGATGCAGATGCGTTAGTTATTACCACAGAAAAACCAGCATCTTTGGAGGTGGAAATAAAAGCAGAGGTTACAGAAGATCCCGGTTATGGTTTTTTTAATGAGGCAGCAGAATTGCCTACCAAAAAAGAAATTGTCGCAACAGAAATAGACCAAACTAACCAAGATGGCAAAGTGAAAGTTGTGGGTGAAGTGGGCTATGGTTTATTTGCAGAAGAAGGTGAAGAAGCTGTTGAAGAAGGTTATGGATTTTTTGCGCCATTCAAGCCGCATGAAGATGCAGCACAAGCACAACTTATTGGCGATGATACTAAGCTCACACCAGAAAACTCAGGAAAGACTGAAACGACAGAACAAGCCAAGTCTGGTACAGAAAAAAGCACGGAAGCTAAGCCAGAAAAGCGTAAAGCAGCAAGAAGGAAAACTGATAAAGCCCCAGCAAGTGCAGAAACAACATCGATTCGTGTGGGGATAGAAAAAGTTGATATGTTGATTAACTTGGTTGGAGAATTAGTCATTACACAAGCCATGATAGATCAACGCGTTAGTCATTTAGAACCTGCGCAACATGAAGGCTTAATTAATAGTGTGACGCAGCTCACGCGTAATACACGTGATTTACAAGAGGCTGTTATGTCTATCCGTATGATGCCGATGGATTTTGTGTTCTCACGTTTTCCACGCATGGTGCGAGACCTTGCAGGCAAACTCAGTAAAAAAATTGAGCTTGTGACAGAGGGTGCAACAACAGAGCTTGATAAAGGCTTGATTGAAAAAATAGTTGACCCATTAACGCATTTAGTGCGAAACAGCATTGATCATGGCGTTGAAATTCCAGAAAAACGTAAGGCGGCAGGTAAGCCGGAAACAGGTATTTTAACGCTATCGGCAATGCATAAAGGTGGCAGCATTGTGATCGAAGTGACCGATGATGGTGCTGGTTTGGATCGCGACAAAATTCTGGCTAAAGCGCAATCAAATGGTTTGTCAGTCAATGAGAACATGACAGATACCGAAATATTCGGGCTTATTTTTGCCCCTGGCTTTTCGACTGCCGAGGTGGTGACTGATGTGTCTGGTCGTGGTGTGGGGATGGATGTTGTCAAACGTAATATTACCTCCATGGGTGGCACGGTAGAAATTCGCTCCGCATTAGGCTTTGGCACAACAATTTCTATTGCCTTGCCTCTTACCTTAGCTATTTTAGATGGTATGTCGGTTGCATTAGGCAAGAGCTTATACGTTATCCCGCTTAACTTGATTGTAGAAACATTACAACCAGTGGCGGAAGACATTAAAACGGTGGCAGGTGAAGGCTATATGGTGCATGTGCGTGGTGAATACTTACCGATTATTTCATTGCACCGCCTGTTTAACCAACCAACAGACATTATGGATCCAACCGATGGTGTGTTGGTATTAATAGAAGCAGAAGGTAAAAAGTCTGCCCTGTTTGTCGATCGGTTAGTTGGTCAACAACAAGTGGTCATTAAAAGTTTAGAAACTAATTTCAAGAAAATTCCTGGCGTTTCAGGGGCGACGATTATGGGCGATGGTTCGGTTGCGCTCATTATCGATGTGCCGACCATTATTCAAATGGGGCAAACCACTAACTATGTTACCGGTGGTTCGACCTTTGCACAGTCAAACAATCAATCAATTTCAGATCCAGTGAATGCATAAGGAGAGAATGTAATGAATACTGAAACAGAAACGAATGCTGCAAGCAACGTAACGGCGAATGTAGCCGGAGAATATTTAACGTTTGTACTAGGTGGTGAAGAGTACGGCCTAGATATTTTAAAAGTGCAAGAAATCCGTGGTTACGATGCCGTGACACAGATAGCAAACACACCAGATTTTATTAAAGGCGTGGTGAATTTACGTGGAAAAATAGTGCCGATTGTAGATTTACGCATTAAATTTAATTTAGGAAAAGTAGAGTACAACGAATTGACAGTCGTCATTATTCTTAATTTAGGTGGGCGCGTGGTTGGCATTGTTGTCGATGGCGTTTCAGACGTGATGGCGCTAAAAGAGGAACAATTGAGTGACGTCCCCTCTTTAGTTGCCAGTATTGATACGAAATACATTGTAGGTTTGGCAACAGTAGAAGAGCAAATGTTGATTTTAGTTGATATTGAGAAGTTGATGGGTAGCGAGGAAATGGAACTCATCGACAATGCGGCTGTTCATTAAAATATATAAAAATTTAATCAGGAAAAGGATATTTAACATGTTTTCAACCATTCTAAATCAATTAACTAACAGCACCTCTAATGAAGAATTTGCAGATTTCTCAGGACAATTAGCAGCCATCAGCAAAACGATGGGTGTAATTGAGTTTGACCTAAAAGGCAATATTTTGGCAGTGAATGACAATTTTGCTGCGGTCACTGGATACTCCGTAGAAGAAATAGTCGGCAATCATCACAGTATGTTTGCCGATGCGAC
>JAZGEZ010000007.1:0-63003 GCA_036479055.1 Methylophilaceae bacterium
TGGCAGTTTGATGATTTGCAAGGCAGCTTGCTTGCCTTTTTCTGACATTTTCATATAGGACTTACGCAAAATAGCAATGAACTTCTCTTCGCTATAGTCTTTAAATTTTGCTACGAATGCTTCTAAATCATGTTCTAAAAACGCTAGTACAATCACATCTTCTAGCGTTTGCATATCGGCATCCGAACGTAGGTTTTCTTTTTTTAGTAAGCCGCAGACTTTCGTAATGGTGTCTTTATCATAAGCATTATCTTGCAGTACTTTGGTTGCGACTTCTGCATGATAAATTTTAAGCTTGCCACGCCATTGCATATAGCCGGGTTTAGTCATGGGAAAATCCGCACGAGGAATCGTCCAGCGTTGGATATGCTGTGCACGTGCCGCCAGCTTAAGTGCTTCTGAGGCATTAGGTGCGTAACGGTTAAGCATTTCGCTTAAACGTTCTGCATAAACTAATTCTTTTGGTCTTGACTCTGATCCTTTTGGGCCATCGACAGTTTGTAAGTTGGGGTCTTGTGCATTCAACGCATCAAAAGCAGCGGTAGTGTTATTAAAGCGTTCTACGTTTTTTGTCATGTCGTTTGTCATTTAGATAAGCCCATACTGCATAAGGGTTTGTTTTGCCTGTGCTGGATTGAGCGCTTGATGCGCTTTTAAGCCAAAAGCACTCGCGGCATTAACGTTTTCAATCACATCATCAAAGAAAATGATTTCGGCTGCTGGAATGCCTAAGCCATCTACCGCTGCTTGAAATGCAGGCGCGCTGGGTTTTAAGTGCCCAATCTCATGTGATAAAAATAGATGTTCAATTTTATCGGTAAGGCCTGTAGCCTCAACTTCTTTCCAATGTGCGCCACTGGTGTTGCTAAGTGCGGCGACTTTGATCGTATCAGGAATGGCATCAAGCAATGCAAACGTATCTGGGAAGGTGCCAACAACCCATGTAGCAAAGTTTTCCATAAACGCTTCTGGTGTAATCGTTAGCTTTAAATCTTTGACCACTTCTTTCGCAAATTCATCCGTTGATAACTTGCCTGTTTCATGCCCAATGACAGAAGGGGCTGCCATCCAATATTTGTAAATATCATCGAGTGATTGGTTGCTATCGAGTAGTTTAGCAATAGAAGGTAGGCCATTAAGCTCGATGAGTACGCCGCCAATATCAAAAAGAATTGCAGAAATTTTCATGTGGTTTAACTGTTCGACTGTTTAGTTTCAAAAGTTTAAGGTAAAAAATAAGCCATCAATATGATTACTTGATGACTTATTTTTTTACTGCAACGTACATTAAGTACGATTATCTGTTGTGAAACTTAAGCTAAGTTAGCACCAACAATTGCAGCCATTTGCATCATGTCTACTGTTTCACCTTCTTTAATACCAGTCAAATTGGTTAATTTACCTGATTTGCTAGTCGAATTGGTTTTCTTAAAAATAGGTGTTAATTTAGCGTCAGCAACAATGTACTTACCTGCATTCATCGGTGCGCCGTTAACAGATTTAGTTTGTAATTTGTTTGCTTTAATGTATTCCCAGATTTTTTTTGTAATTTCTGTACGTGGAAGAGAGTCTGCGCCTACTAATGCGGCTAATTCACTTTTCATTTTTACTGGTACTGCTAAACCTTTTGCTTCTGCCATTTTTAATTCCTCTGTGTTGTTTTAAAAAGAACTACATCTTAAAGAACAGGTATTTTATACTTTTTTGAATGTATATGTGTTCAGTAGTGGGTGAATTATATAGGTGATTTTGTAATTAAGTAAAAAATTTTATCGCGCTAAGTGAATGGCGGCTATTTTAAAAGTAAACTTGTTTTTAACTTAACCGCCTATTATTGCGTTTTTTATCGGGAAATATTTGATTGATATGCGTTTTTTAACTATAATAGCGGCCTTTACAAACCTTGCCACACCATAAATGCAACCATTTTGGTTGCAGCCCCTCATGAAAGGGCTTGGATGGGTGGCTTTAACCACAAGGAGATTTCATGCGTCACTACGAAGTAGTCTTTATCGTGCATCCTGATCAAAGCGAGCAAGTGCCTGCAATGATTGAGCGTTACCGTGCACTTATCAGCAGTAACAAAGGTACGATTCACCGTTTAGAAGATTGGGGCCGCCGTCAATTGGCTTACTCAATTAATAAAATCCATAAAGCACACTATGTGCTAATGAATATTGAGTGCGACCAAGCAACATTAGATGAGTTGGAGCATGGCTTTAAATTTAATGATGCAGTATTACGTCATTTAACGATAAGCACTAAAATAGCTAAAACAGATGCTAGCCCGATGATGAAAGAAGAAAAATCTAAGTCAGTATTAAGTGGCGATGCAGCTAAAACAGCACCTAAAGAGGCGGCACCTAAAGAGGCGGCACCTAAAGAGGCGGCACCTAAAGAAGCGGCACCTAAAGAAGCAGCACCAGAATAGAAAATGAATAAACTGGCGATTAGCGGAGAGGTGGCTCAATTAGAGGCGCTACGTTATACCCCAGCAGGTTTACCGTTGTTGAGTTTTGTGATTAACCATGTTTCTGAAGTGACCGAAGCAGGTTTAAAACGTAAAGTTGAGTGTGATGTAAAAGCGGTTGCCGTCGGTAGTTTGGCAACCAGTAACATTCAGCTAGGCACAAAACTAAATGCGTTAGGTTTTTTAGCTAAGCGTAGTGCAAAAAGCACACAATTGGTAATGCATATAAAGAATATAGAGCTGATATAAATTTATATCTAACATATAGAAAAAGATTAGGAGTTTTATCATGGCAAGAGAAATGTATAAACGTCGCCGTTACTGCCGTTTTAGTGCAGAAGGTATTACAGAAGTAGATTATAAAGATGTAGATTTGTTGAAAGATTTTATTTCAGAAAATGCAAAAATTATTCCAGCGCGTATGACGGGCACTAAAGCTAAATATCAGCGCCAGTTAACCGTTGCTGTTAAACGTGCGCGCTTCTTGGCATTAATACCGTACACTGACAAGCATCCAGGCTAAGGAGAATAAAAATGGAAGTAATTTTATTAGAAAAAGTCGCTAACTTAGGTTCTTTGGGTGACATCGTAAAAGTGAAAGATGGTTTTGGCCGTAACTATTTAATTCCTCAGGGAAAAGCAAAGCGTGCAACTGAATCTAACAAAGCTGAGTTCGACTCGCGTCGTGCAGAACTAGAGAAACAACAAGCTGACATCCTGACGGTAGCTAAAGCACGTGCAGAGAAGTTAACTGGGCAAACAATTGAGATTGCACAAAAAGCAGGTGAAGATGGTCGCTTGTTTGGGTCGGTAACTAACCACGATATTGCTGATGCGCTAAAAGAAAAAGGCTTTGAAGTGGTTAAATCTGAGGTGCGCTTACCAGAAGGCTCACTAAAAGAAGTGGGTGAGTTTCCAGTCGGTATCGTCTTGCACCATGATACTGTTGTTGACATCACGGTTAATGTGGTGGCTGAAGAATAAAGGTAAGTGTTATATTTGACAGTTTAAAAAGGTTGCTTCGGCAGCCTTTTTTAATGCAACAAAAAAACGATGATTGACTCCTGAGCAACTGGACATCGGGTTATAATCTTTTCATGGCACAAGACGCAGAATTAGACACCCTTAAACTCCCCCCGCACTCTATTGAGGCTGAGCAATCTGTCATAGGAGGGCTGTTGCTGGAAAATGAAGCGTTGGATAAAGTCGCTGACATTTTAAGAGTAGAAGACTTCTATCAGCATGACCACAAAACAATCTATAAGCATATTGCTCAGCTGATAGACCGCGCACGTCCTGCTGACATCGTCACTGTAGCAGAATCGTTGGAGGGTACGGCTGAATTGTCTGCAGTGGGTGGTATCGCTTATTTAGGCTCATTGGCACAAAATACGCCAACTGCGGCTAACATACGTCGATATGCAGAGATCGTCCGCGAACGTGCCGTAATGCGGCAGTTGGTAACAGTCGGCTCAGATATTGCAGACAGTGCTTACTCCCCTAATGGTCGCGATGCTCAGCAGCTACTTGATGAGGCAGAGGCTAAAATCTTTCACATTGCTGAAGGCGGTGAAAAGGATAACCAAGGTTTTCAAGATATAAAAGAGCTGTTGCCACAAGTGGCCGAAAAAATTGATGAATTATTTTCACGTGAAGATCAGAGTGAGGTGACTGGTATTCCGACAGGATTTACTGATTTAGATAGGATGACATCAGGGCTACATGGAGGGGATATGGTTATTGTAGCTGGCCGGCCTTCAATGGGTAAAACAGCACTCTCTATCAATATGGCTGAAAATGTAGCGCTAGACACGGGTTTACCCGTTGCTATTTTCTCTATGGAGATGGGTGCGACACAGCTAGCCACACGTATGATTGGTTCCGTTGGTCGATTAGATCAGCACCGAATGCGTACGGGACGCTTGGAAGATGAGGACTGGGAAAAGTTAACAACTGCGCTAGGCCGGCTGAATGAAGCGCCTATTTTTATTGATGAAGGTGCTGGTTTAAGTAGTTTTGATATTCGTGCTAGAGCGCGCCGATTGCATCGCCAAATGGGTAAGCTGGGCTTAATTGTTGTTGATTATATACAACTAATGGCTGCCCCAGCAGGCAAGCAGGGTGAAAACCGCGCAACTGAGATTTCTGAAATATCACGTTCGTTAAAGGCGCTGGCTAAAGAGTTAGATGTGCCAGTGGTTGTGCTGTCACAGCTGAATCGCAGCTTGGAGCAACGCCCAGATAAACGTCCAATCATGTCAGACCTACGAGAGTCTGGCGCTATTGAGCAAGATGCTGATGTGATTTTATTTATTTACCGTGATGAAGTGTATAACCCAGATAGCGAAGATAAAGGCACGGCTGAGATTATCGTTGGCAAGCAACGTAATGGCCCGATTGGTCGTGTTAGATTGACTTTTATCGGCGAACACACGCGTTTTGAAGATTTTGCCAATGCTGATTATATGGCAGACGAGTATTAAGCCATGCGCCCAATCCATGCGGCTATTTCCACCAGCGCCTTACAGCATAATTATGCCGTTGTAAAACAACACGTAAAAACGGCGAAGGTGATGGTCGTTGTTAAAGCTAATGGTTATGGGCACGGGCTAATTAATGTTGCGCACGCGCTGAATAACGCAGACGGTTTTGCTACGCTGAATTTAAGTGAGGCGATTGATCTGCGCGAAGCAGGGTTTGAGCAAACGATTTTGTTGCTGGAGGGTGTGTTTAGTGCAGAATCACTTCGAATAGCAACAAGTTTTGACCTTAGCATCGTGGTACACAATGCTGCTCAAATTAAGATGCTTGAACAGTCTTCACTGGTTAGACCTATTAATGTGTATTTGAAAATGAATACGGGGATGAATCGATTGGGATTTGTGCCTTTGGCGTATACGGCGGCCTTTCAACAATTAAGCGCTAATCAACAGGTAGGAGAAATTACGCTGATGACACATTTTGCAACAGCTGATGAGGGTGTCGGTATTGCAAAACCGTTTAATCTATTTCAAGAAACAATAAATGCACTAAGCCAGCCAGCTTCTTTAGCTAATTCAGCTACTATTCTTAGGCACCCAGAAGCACATGCAGACTGGGTGAGGCCAGGTATTATGCTATATGGAGCGACACCAGTAGGGGGCACGCCTGCAACAGCATTTGATTTAAAAGCGGCGATGCGATTGGGCTCAGAGATTATTGCCGTGCAAACAGTTAAGCAAGGTGAGTCTGTCGGCTATGGAGGGACATTTACCGCCACAGAAACAACCAGAATCGGTATTGTGGCTTGTGGTTATGGCGATGGTTACCCAAGGCACGCGCCTAGTGGCACGCCTATCGCCGTCTCGGGGCAGCTTACTAGGACATTGGGGCGTGTATCTATGGATATGCTGTTTTGTGACCTTACAGCGCTTCCTGAGGCGGATGTAGGTGATGCCGTTGAGCTTTGGGGCGATGTTGTCCCGGTTGATGCCGTTGCAGAAGCGGCTGGCACCATTGGCTATGAGCTGCTTTGTGCGGTCGCGCCACGCGTGCCAATGGCAGTAGAAGCTTAAAAGGTATTTAGGTGGCTAAAACAAAGAGCGTTTACATTTGTACAGAATGTGGCACCTCCGAACCTAAATGGCAAGGGCAGTGTCCAGGTTGCATGGCTTGGAATACATTAGTCGAAGGTGTCGCTGAATCATCTGCTAGTACGAACCGTTACGCTAATAAGTTTGAAGGGCTAGCGCAAAGCGGTATGCTGCAGAAGCTGAGCGCTGTGGAAGCGGCGGAAATTGAGCGCCAACCAACCAATATCCCTGAATTTGACCGTGTTCTTGGTGGTGGGTTGGTAGAAGGCGGCGTCATATTAATTGGCGGTGATCCTGGTATTGGTAAATCAACATTATTGCTGCAAGTGCTTTGTCATCTAGGTAAAACTAGCCAAGCGATTTACGTGAGTGGTGAGGAATCCCCGCAGCAAATTGCCATGCGGGCAAAGCGACTGGGCTTAGACGCTAGTGAAGTAGAGTTGCTTGCAGAGATTAACCTTGAAAAAATACTCGCCACATTGCAATCTAATCGGCCGAATATTGCAGTAATTGATTCAATACAAACGGTTTACTCAGAAGCGTTGCAATCAGCGCCAGGCTCAGTTGCGCAAGTAAGAGAATGCTCAGCACAGCTAACTAGGTTAGCTAAGCAGCTAGGCATTACAGTGATATTAGTTGGCCATGTCACAAAAGAAGGTGCACTAGCAGGACCGAGAGTGTTAGAGCATATTGTCGATACCGTATTATATTTTGAAGGTGATCAAAACTCCTCCTTTCGGTTGATTCGCGCATTTAAGAACCGATTTGGCGCAGTCAATGAAATTGGTGTGTTTGCCATGACAGAAAAAGGCTTGCGTGAGGTGTCAAACCCTTCTGCCTTGTTCTTGTCACACCATGAGGCGGAGGTGTCTGGCAGCTGTATTACGGTAACAATGGAAGGCACAAGGCCGTTGCTAATAGAAATCCAAGCATTAGTCGATGAAAGTCATGCGCCTAGTCCTAAAAGGCTTTCTGTCGGGCTGGAACAAAACCGTATTGCGATGTTGCTGGCTGTTTTACATCGTCATGCGGGTGTCGCCTGTTTTGATCAGGATGTGTTTATTAACGCAGTAGGCGGTGTGAAAATTAGTGAGCCTGCAACTGATTTAGCCGTCCTTATGTCAATTACTTCTTCTTTTAAAAACAAACCATTAGATAGTAAACTTATTGTATTTGGTGAAGTTGGCTTGGCTGGCGAGGTGCGCCCTGTACAAGGCGGCCTAGTCCGTTTAAAAGAGGCAGCTAAGCTGGGCTTTACTAAAGCGATTGTGCCGAAAGGCAATGCGCCAAAATCCAAAATAAAAGGAATAGAAGTTATTCCAGTCGATCGTATAGATCAGGCTTTAGCACATCTCAAAAATAGTTAAATAACGACCATATTGGCGGCTTTAAATCCGCTACGAACAGCACCCTCTATCGTGGCCGGATAATTTTCATAGGTGTAATCTCCTGCTAAAAATAAATTAGGCTGTTGTGTGCTGTTTGTTGGCCTTGTTAGGTTGACGTTACATGAGAAAGTGGCACGCTTTTCAGCAATCACTTGGTGCCATAATGGTTTTTTAAGTATCGGGAATGCTTGATGGAGCTCATTGGTTACTTTTAACGACAATGCGTCATGTGTCAGTTTTTGATGCTCGCCTTCCGCACTGATAATCACAGCAATTAAGCCATCCTGCCCACATAAAATACCGCGGTCAAATACCCACTGGCTTGTTGTACCACATAAGCCAGTCATGGGGCTTGGCAGTTTTGTGCCGCTTGGATATTGTAAATAAATGGTGTAAATCGGTTGGTAATCATATTGGCTAGTTATTTCAATAGCGCCCGCGAGGTTAGGCATGTTTGAAGCAATATTTTTTAGTCTTAAGCTAGACGTGGCGATGATGACGTGACTAAATTTAACAACGGCACCTTTACTTAAAACCTCAAACCCATCATCTGTTGCTGAGATGGATTCAACTCGGTGGTTGGTTAGTATTTGACCTAGTTTTCCTTGGATATAGTGCGCAACAGGTTGCGCAAACAGCTTTGATAGCCCTTGTTTTGGTAGCAAGAGGTCACTGTCATGTTTTTTGGCGTTAAAGGTATCTTTTAATACATTTAAGAAAATTTTACTGCTCGCTATGTTTATCGGCGTGTTGAGTGCAGCCAAGCAAAGCGGCTCCCATAAAAGTGCGATTGTTTTCTCAGATTGTTTTTTTCGTTTTAGAAAACTGGCAAGTGTCTCATCAACAGGAAGGTAGAAATTAGATTGTTTTAAGCCAAGCATCAATCTAATGACTAAAAGCCGCTCACTTAGGGATAAACCTTTGCAAAACAAAAAACCGAATAGCTGGTTAAGCGGGTAGGGTAAGTAACTTGGGGTGCTTAATTTAAATGAGGTGAGGTTGTTCAATGATAATGTTTCTAGTGTTAAGGGTAGGCGCATGAATGCTTGTGTTTCATTCACGCCGATGAGTTTAAGCAGTGCTAATGTTTGCCGGTAAGCCCCTAATAAAATATGTTGGCCATTGTCTAGTTGTACTACTTGACTATTAAATTCGACCGCTACATTCCTCGCACGTCCCCCTAGTTGAGAGCCAGCTTCAAGAATGGTTGCTTGAATGCCTTTTTCAGCTAGTCTAGCCGCTGCTGCTAAGCCTGCGACGCCACCACCAATAATGCCAACATGTATGTTTTTTGACATGCGATTAAGCGTACTTAAGAAAAGTTTTAAATGCCAATATAAGCTTTCTGAAGGGTGGAATGGAAAGTTTATGGTTGAGCACCTTTTCAGCACCGTCCTTATTGATCTCACCTAGCAGCGTGCGATAGATGGCCGCCATCATGAGTCCAGCACGTTGTTGTTTCATATCTTCTTTAGGCAGTGTCATGAGTGCTTTATCATAGAAACGTTCAGCACGTTCAATTTGATAAGCGATCAATTCTTTTACTTGCACAGATTCAATCCCTTTTAAGATGTCATTTTCAGATACATTTGCTTTTTGCAACTCATCTAACGGCAAATAAATACGCCCCCTACGAGCATCTTCACCGACATCACGGATGATATTAGTTAGTTGAAATGCCATGCCTAAGTCATGCGCATATTTCAGTGTTGCGCGGTTTTTAAAGCCAAAAATTTGTGCACTTAGCAATCCAACGACACTGGCTACGCGATAACAATATAGTTGCAATTGTTTAAAGTCGGCATAGCGGTTGAATTTTAAGTCCATTTCCATGCCATCAATGATTTCTAAGAAATGTTCTTGGGCTAAATTAAATTGCTTAATAACGGGTTGTAATGCAAAACTGACAGGATGTTGTGGCTTGCCATCATATAGGTTGTTAATTTCGCTTTTCCACCAATTGATTTTTGTCTGAGCAACTTCAACATCGGTGCATTCGTCCACAACGTCATCAACTTCACGACAAAATGCATAAAGTGCCGTCATTGCTTGACGCCTATCTTTACCTAAGAAAATAAAACTTACGGTGAAGCTGGACCCGCTTTGCGCAGTTTTTTCCTTACAATATTGCTGAGGTGTCATTGATTAAAGTAATGTTTTGAGTAAAATAAGTGGCCAGTCCCAAGCTTTGAGCGTTGGACGGTGTTTGAAAATATCACCTCTAACTTTTTTAAGTTTATAAATGATTTGCTCGCCACCGCCAATAATCATCCGCATTTCTAAGCCCATTCGACCTGGTAGTATGTCTTCTAAAGGTTTGCCAGCTTTGAGCATTGCTTCAGCACGTTCAATGTTAAACATCATGAATCGCTCCCAATGCAGGTTGATGTGCTGGGTGGCTATCTGCGCTTCATTGATATCATACTGCTCCATTTCATCTTGACACAGATAAATGCGTTTTTCGTGGTAGGTTGAATCGAAATCAATCGCGATATCTTGATAAAAGTTGATTAACTGCAAAGCGGTGCATACATTATTTGAATAGACTAAGTTTTCTGGGGTTACTTTGTCGAAAAGGTGTAATAACAAAATGCCAATTGGGTTTGCAGAACGGTCACAGTAATCTAACACCTCGTCAAAGTTGGCATATTCAGCTTTGGTGACATCTTGGCTAAATGCATTTAGTAAATCATAAAAAGGTTGCAGTGGTAGCTTTTCTTTGCGGATCATTGCACCAAACTCGACGAAAAATGCTGAGTTACTTTTTTCACCAGTCTTAATCATATCTAATTGTTTTTTAAAGCCTTTCAGCATAGCAAGCCTATGTTCAGGCTTGTAATTGCCTTCATCTGCAAAGTCATCAGCTTGCCGCGCAAAGTTATATATTAGCGCTACTGGATGACGTAGGTGTTTGGGTAAAACTAACGATGCTACAGGGAAGTTCTCATAATGCTGATGAGCTAACTCTGTATTGTTCTTGGCGTTAGAGGTTGAATTGCTGATGTCCATAAGTGGAGTATGCCATAAATATCTTTACGCTACAGCGTCTTTAATTGACGATATAATAAACAAAAATATAAGGATGACAATGCTTGGAATTATAGGTGGTACTGGGCTTACGCAGCTCGAAGGTTTGGAGGTTGTAAGGAGGCAGATCGTACGCACACCGTATGGCGATGCTTCACAGCCTTTAATTTTTGGTAAATTAGCAGGCACCGAAGTTGTTTTTTTAGCTAGACATGGAGGCGGCCATACTATTCCACCCCATGCGATTAATTATCGCGCTAATATTTGGGCTTTGCATTCAGTTGGCGTAAAAAGTTTGCTGGCCGTAGCAACAGTAGGTTGTATCGATAAGGCGTTGTCAGCCGGTGATATTGTGTTGCCTGACCAAATCATTGACTATACGCATGGAAGAGAAAATTCTTATTATGATGGCGTTGAGCGCCCAGTAATGCATGTTGACTTCACACACCCATATGCGAGTCAATTACGAGCTGTCTGTAAAAAAGCAGCTTTAAATATTCAACAAAGCATTCATGACCAGGGTGTTTACGCCTGCGTGCAGGGTCCGCGATTGGAAACTGCAGCCGAAATCAACCGGTATGAGCGTGATGGCGCTAGTGTTATCGGCATGACAGGAATGCCAGAAGCTGTTCTAGCAAAAGAACTAGAGATTGAATATGCAGCAGTTTGTCCTGTGGCGAACCATGCTGCCGGCCGAGGGGAAAGTGCTCAGCATATTCACTATGAGGCGATGATGAAAAAGCTTGGCGTTACCATGGTTAAAGTGCTTGCATTGATTAATGAAACGGTAAAGATCTACTAAACGTGACGATACGGTCTGTACTGCGCATGGGAGAAACGCTGTTATTGCAGAAAGCAAAAGAGGTTCAGCAATTCAGCACCCCCGAGCTAACTGCTTTGATTGAGGATATGGAAGACACCATGACATATATGAATGGTGCAGGCTTGGCTGCACCGCAGATTGGGGTTAGTTTGCGGGTCGTTATTTTTGGACAAAAAGAAGAGGATTCTGTTGAAAACCCACGGTACCCAGAGACAGATACCGTCCCTTATACGATATTAATTAACCCTGTCTTAACACCTATTGATGAAAATAAAGAGGAGGGGTGGGAAGGGTGTCTTTCTATTCCAGGAATGCGTGGAATCGTACCAAGATACTCAAATCTACACTATTCAGGCTATGATCAGTATGGAAATGTACTAGAACGTACCGTTAGCGGCTTTCATGCGCGCGTCGTTCAACATGAATGTGACCATTTAGATGGGGTTTTATACCCGATGCAGATGCCTGATTTAACTAAATTTGGTTATGTTGACGTGCTTTTTCCGGATCAGGATATTCAAGATAGCTAATTCTTTGTTATAATATTGCCTTCGCGGAAGAGTGGCAGAGCGGTTTAATGCTACAGTCTTGAAAACTGTCGTGGGTTTACGCCCACCGTGAGTTCGAATCTCACCTCTTCCGCCACTTCATAATTGAGTCGCTACGTCATTGAATCGTTTTTCTGGCGCTTTAAAATTCTATTTGGCCAGAAAGCATTGTCGTATTGCCTTTGTAATCAAATAGATTGTTATTTGAATCTGAATCGTAATGTAGCCAGCTTAATTTTACCGATGAGTTAAGTGTCGGCTTCCATTCAACACCTAGCCCCACTGATTTGTAATCATCTACACGATTTTTTGTTGTCAGTGCATTGTAGCCGCCACCTAGAAATTTACGTTTAGCCATGCTTAATTCACCATTGACGCTAACTTTTGGCGTAACTAAATATTTAGGTCTTAGTAGAAGTTCATTTGTACGTGTATAGCTGTCCACATCGGTTTGGTAGGTGGATAAACGTGACCTTGCATTGACTTTAATCTTAATTTTTTCAGTTGGCGACCAATCGTAGCCAGCCTTAGCTTGGAAACCAGAATAGTCACGTGCTGAAAAGTGCTTATGATCGCGTTTTAAATAAGAAACGCCTACATCAATCCTAGACTTAACTGTTAACACCCAATCCAAGCCTATTTCACTCTCATATTCCTTGTATTTATCATCAAATAGTGTTGCCTGACTGAACCTTCTATCATCATATTTTCCTTTTCTGACATGGTTCATCAATGTGATTGAGCTGTCTGAAGGGAAAACATATTTAACGCCAAGGTCAACCGAATTGGATGAAAATGAAGTGTCTTCATTAAATGTTCGTGAGTTATCAAGTGAGCGCCGGCTTAAGCCCGCTAGGTAATGCAAGCCCCCACTAGGATTGAAATCAGCTAGAAATAGCTGATTTTGCTCCACCCTAACATTTTTTTCATTACTTCTAGTGTCATTGAAGTTGTTTAGTGATTCACTTCTGTCAGCTGCTAGCTTCCCAGTTAGCCTAGGCGTTAGAGCCCAATGCCAAGCCGCTTCAAAGTTTTTGCTTGTATAGTTCAGGTGATCATTTTTATTGTAACGGTTGTTTGTTAACGTTGCCTCTGCTGTAAACCTTTGTAAAGAAAGTTGCTTATCTAACTTTAAGCCTGCCGAAAGGCCGGTCACATTGTCAGATTTTGTGTTGTTGGCCTGTTTAAATAGATTGTCGTCATGTTTTCTAATAACGCCCGCCACAAAATGTATCGGTCTATTTGCGATGGCAAGCGCATGCTCATTAAACAAGATGAAAATCAGAAAAATTGCGGTGAAAGGCAGTATTTTTTTGATAGTTAACGATGTTATTAGATGCTGTTGTTTAAATATCACTTTTATGTCTCTGAATTTAATTAGAAAAATTATATCAAATTATTGCCATTCGTACTCTTTTTTTACCTAAATTTATCGTAAATGCAATATTTAACGCTATATATCTCTCATTATTTGCTATTTTTGACACACTCCACCTTTACAATCCTTAGCGATATAGTGTTATTTGACTTACTTAAGTGCGCTTTTGTTACATAAATTTACATAACCTTACATAACCTTACACTTAAAAATCACATTGTACGCATAATGAACTTCTTATTCTGATAGGATGTCAGATTGTTGAAAATGCCATTGTTTTTTAAGGTTAAATAACTTTTTGCAAGTTAAACTTTAATGGACTTAATTGGCAGCACCATTATTGTACGTTGTATTGGCTGGCTAGGTGGGCTATATACATATCTTAAAGAAGTTATTAGAATGGCATTTGATATAAGAATTTTGAATAATGAAAAGCAATAAACAAAAAAGAATATTAGCTGTCGCCTCTGCTGGAGGCCATTGGGTACAGTTACTGCGATTAAGGCCAGCTTTTGAGGCATTTAATGTTGAATATATTTCGACATTAGACTATGACGAAAGTGAGCTGAACGGCAAATTACACATCGTTACTGATGCAAACATTAGTGAGAAGATGAAAGCAATTATCATGTTTTTTCAGGTGTTTTGGGTGTTAATCAAGGCGCGTCCAAACTTCATTATCACGACAGGTGCATTGCCAGGGTTGGCAACAATACTATTAGGAAAGCTATTTTTCATTAAAACTATTTGGGTAGACAGTATCGCCAACTCCGAGCAGCTTTCATTATCGGGTAAAGCGGCCAAATACTTTGCGACTGTCAGGCTAACACAGTGGCCAGGTTTGTCTCATACGGATGGCCCAGCGTACTGGGGCAATGTCCTGTGATTTTTGTTACAGTTGGAATGCAGTTGCCTTTTGATCGACTGGTGATGCGTGTGGATGAGTGGGCAAAAAATAATAGTGTCAATGATATATTTGCTCAAATAGGTGATACATCGCATGTACCTGAAAATATTAATTACGCCCCATACCTAACGCCTTCAGAGGCAGAAGAAATGTTCCAAAAATCTGAGGTGATCGTCTCACATGCGGGGATGGGTTCGGTGCTTAATGCCTTGAAGTATAAAAAACCAATAATTGCGATGCCACGGCTTGCGTCAAAAGGTGAGCACCGAAATGAACATCAGCTAGCTACGGCTAAGTGGATATCTGATATAGATGGCATTACGATTGCTTGGGATGAGGATGAACTGTTGGAATTGTTGGACAGCGTTGACAATTTAAAATCTGGCTCAGCAATCAGTAATTATGCCTCTCCAGAACTCATCCAAAATTTGCGGCGGTTTTTACTGGAGTAAATAAAATTTAGTCTTTATCACTAAGTTAATCTTAGTTAATATTAATACTTAATGTTTTTGGATTTGAGAATGTATAAAATTTTTTTAGTACTAGTTCTATTGTTTACACTTAACGTTAAAGCGGATAGCAATTACGTGGATTATGTCGTTGGTGCCGGTGATGTAATTAGCATTAATGTCTATAGAAGCCCTGATCTTAAAACAGATGTTCGTGTTGCGGCTGATGGAAAGGTTGCCTTTCCTTTAGTAGGGCAGATCAACGTTGCTGGCAAGACAACCATGGAGATTGAGAAAATAATCAGCACGCAATTGGTTGAAAAGAAATTGCTGGTGTCTCCGCAGGTGAACGTGTTAGTGACGGAGTTTCAAAGCAAAACTTTTGCTATCCTGGGCAATGTTTCTAGTCCTGGTAAGTATCCAATAAAAAAACCTTTAAAATTAACAGATGCGATTGCAATTGCAGGGGGGTATACGCAGACAGCCTCAGACACTGTCACAATTGTTTCAGAGGTCGATGGTAAAACGCTTAAAAAGAGCTACGATGTAAGACAGCTTCTTAATGATTTTAGTGATGAAGCTAATCCTTTGATAAGAAATAAAGATGTTATTCAAGTGCCAAAACATCCTGTTTTTTATATACATGGGCAAGTAAATAGCCCAGGTGAATATAAGTTGGAACCTAACATGCGTGTTTCACAAGCTTTGGCTAAGGGTGGGGGCGTAACATTACGTGGTACGACAAGGTCCATGACGATTGAAAGAACCCAGCCTAATGGTAAATTAGAAAAAATTTCTGGTCAGTTAGGCGTACGATTGCAGCCTAATGATGTGGTATACGTTAAAGAAAGTTTATTTTAATTAAATGAATGATTCATTTAATCTTTACGGTAGAAATTTAAGGGTTGCAGCCAGATGACGCTTTCACAATTAATTAGCATTTTAAAAGCACGTAGCAAAGTGATTGCTTTGATCGTGTTATTAACTATAGCTGCTGGATTAGCGCTAGGGTTTAACGCGCCTAAGAAATTTAGAGCGACAAATACTGTTATATACAATTACAAATATTCTGACCCAATTAGCGGAAGCACGATTCCCGCACAACTAATCCCTGGATATATGGCAACAGAAGTTGATATTATTAGTAGCATCACGATTGCTAAAGAAGTCGTTAAAAAGTTGGAGTTGAATACAAATCAAGACTTTATAGACGCATTCAATGATGAAGCCGAGGGCGAGGGTGATATTGATGAGTGGATTGCAGGACAGTTAATAAAGAAATTATCGGTTAAGCCATCAAGAAGTAGCAATTTGATTGGTATTAGCATACAAGCTAGCTCGGCAGAGTTTGCAGCAAAAGTGGCCAATGCTATCAGCGAAGCCTATATTAAAAAGTCAGTAGAATTGAAAGTAGAGCCATCACGTACGGCTGCCAACTTCTATACAGCACAGCTAACAGACTTGCAAAGTAAGGTTGATTTAGCCAATCAAGAATATACTAGATATCAACATGACAACGGAATACAAAATGTTGATGGTACTGTCGATGTGGAAACAGCACGTTTGAATGAGCTGTCTAATCAATTAGTCGTTGTTCAAGCACAATTGACTGAAAGCCGTTCACGAAAGCGCGCAGCTAGACGTGGAGGCTCACCTGATGTGGTTGCCGATGCAGTTGTGCAGATGCATAAGGCTAGTTTAGCAAGGGCGCAAGCTGAGTTTGCTGTAGTCGCTTCTAAATATGCAAGCAACCATCCGGATTACATCGCTGCACAATCACATGTCAATCAGGCCAGGTCATCGCTCAACAGGCAAATGGGTACAGTGTCTAGATCTGTTTCAAGTAGTGCTAAGATTTTTGCGCAGAGCGAAGCAGAAATTAAAAAATCTTTAGAAGCGCAACGAACTAAAGTCCTCAATTTAAATGTACACCGCAATCAAGTGCTTTTACTAAAACAAACGTTAGAAAATGCGCAACAAGCCTATAGCACTGCGAACCAGCGTTTTATTAAAAGTAATTTTGAAGGCGAATCTAACCAATCAAATGTGACTGTACTTAATAAAGCATTCCCACCTAGGCATGCTTATTTCCCTAATAAGACAATTATTTTATTATTAGCTGCCGTCTTAGGGCCGATTTTAGGTGTGGGGTTTGTTTTGTTGAGCGAGTTGTTAGATAGAAGAATACGATCTGTAGAAGATATGGAAGCTATTTTAGGTTTTCCCATATATGGCACTTTACCAAAAACAGAATTAAAATTATTAAATACTGGGTATACAAAGTTTTTAGATTTTAAAAGTTAGTATTTAATTAAAGGACAATATGAACAAGAGTGTTTCTCCGCTAGCTAATCCGCCTGTAAAACAAAGTTCGGAATTTAAGATAGGTGTCTTATTAATTAAGTCCGGAAAAATTACGGCGGATGACGCCCGAGAAGTTGTTGCGTTATCAAAAACTGATGGTTTACTATTTGGCGATGCGGCAGTTAAACTTGGGTTGGTGACTAATGCCGATATTCAGGAAGTGTTAGCTAAGCAGTTTGATTATACCCATCTGGTTGAGAGTAGTAACTTTTCTCCTCATTTGATCTCGGCTTTTCATCCTAATAGCCCTGAAGCTGAATTTATACGAGGGTTGCGAACACAGCTATCGCTTGATTGGTTCAAAGATGAGAAAAATAAGACACTGGCGATATCCAGCATTAATGAGGGAAGTGGGAATAGCCGCTTTATTGCTAACCTTGCCATTTCTTTTTCCCAGCTAGGCAAAAAAACGATATTAATTGATGCGAATTTACGCAACCCTACGCAGCATACTATTTTTGACCTAAATTTACAGCAACGTGGATTGTCTGACATATTAATTGCTAGAGCAGGCTTAGAGGCAATACATAACATTCATGCAATAAGCAAACTTTCTCTTTTGCCTTCCGGGGCTGTACCTCCCAACCCTCAAGAGCTTGTTAGTGGTAGTGCTTTTAAAGAGGTAATCACTTTCTTGCATGAGATTTTCGATATTATTTTAATTGATACCCCTGCATTTTCAGTGGGTGCGGACGCTCAAGCAATCGCTGCATCTGCAGGAGGCGTATTCCTAGTCGCACGTAAAAACATTACGCGGACAGCCGATATGAATAAGGTTGCAAAAACGCTGGTGAGTAACGGAACGCAAGTCGTTGGCTCCGTGATTACAGATTTTTAGATTTTGAAGTTGATTGCTCGAAACGATGCTTATACACAAGCAATCTCAATTGCAGCAAAAGTAAATGCTATATTTAGGCGGTTAAAATGAAAGTAACAGTTGTCGGTTGTGGTTATGTTGGGATGTCTAATGGCATTCTTCTCGCAAAAGAAAATGAAGTAGTTATCTTAGATATCGATGCCAAAAAGATTGATTTGATCAATAACAAGCAATCACCCATAGAAGATGACGAAATTCAAGCCTATTTAAAATCTAAACCTTTAAACTTTAGAGGAACGCTAGATAAAGCTGACGCTTATTCTGGTGCTGATTATATTATTATAGCCACGCCAACAGATTACGACCCTGATAGCAATTACTTTAATACGACGTCAATTGAAACTGTTATTGAAGATGTTATAGAGATTAACCCAACGGCAGTGATGGTGATTAAGTCTACTGTTCCAGTTGGTTACACTGAAAAAGTCAAAGAAAAATATAAGTGTAACAATCTTATGTTTTCACCTGAGTTTCTACGCGAGGGTAAAGCACTTTATGATAATTTACACCCTTCACGCATCGTAGTTGGTGAAAAGTCAGAACGCGCTAAAATCTTTGCTGGTTTATTAGAAGCTGGAGCTAAAGATCAAGATATCCCAGTATTCTTTATAAACTCTACAGAAGCTGAAGCCGTAAAGTTATTTGCAAATAGCTACCTTGCTATGCGAGTGGCCTATTTTAACGAATTGGATACTTATGCACAGATCTTAAACCTGAATACACTTGACATTATAGAGGGTGTATGTGCCGACCCTAGGATAGGTAATTTCTACAATAATCCATCTTTTGGTTATGGGGGCTATTGTTTACCTAAGGACACTAAACAACTAATAGCAAACTACAATAATGTCCCTAATAATATTATTAGCGCTATTGTTGAGGCAAACAGAACGCGCAAAGACTTTATTGCTGAGAGTGTATTGAAAATGAACCCTGAGGTAGTGGGTATATACCGACTCACAATGAAAGCTGGGGCCGATAATTATCGGGCATCATCTATACAAGGTATCATGAAGCGCATAAAATCCAGAGGTGTTAGGGTGATTGTTTATGAGCCCACTTTCCATGAGGAGCGCTTCTATAACTCTAAGGTGGTTAATGACTTAGAGGCGTTTAAAAAACTAGCAGATGTCATTGTTGCAAACCGTATAACAAGTGATATTAAAGATGTTGAGAACAAAGTGTACAGCCGCGACTTGTTTGGTAAGGACTAAAATTTTTGATAGATAGTACTAACATGGGTTACTGGCTACTGAGTAAAGATTGATGTTGTAATGCTTGAGTGCGAAACCAAACTGGTTTCAACATAGATGCCAGTGAGCACTTCATTTTTGTTGGGAGTAGGGGTGTTAGCTAAAAGCAGCCTAGCAATGTCAGCGCCAGAAATATTCATGAAATATTTATTTTTCTGACAATGAAGCTCTAATTCAATATTTCCCTGTGTTTTATACTCTTTTCTATTTGTCCAATAAGCAAAAGCGCCGTCTTTAACTAAAGTATCTGCTTTAGCAGCCTGCAGTTCATTTGCAACAATGACTTTACAGGCCGTGTTGTACGTTACACCAACAGGTAATTTCTTTTGCTTGCCAATTTTAAATATAGTGTTTTCGATAAACTGCTTATGATTTATTTTTAATATCCTAGTCACATCATTTGAATTTTGAAAGTCTATGTGAGCAACTTCAACTGTATTATTGATAGGGTCGATGCGTTTTACTTCTCCTTCTGATGGCCATGGCAATTGGCCTTCTCTATTGATTAAAGCACCAGTATGCGCTTGTGCTTTTTTGAAGTAGTTTCGATGCAGCTCCGAGCCGTAGGCAACCGTACCTGGGTCTCGAAACAGCCAGTTGCCGTTATGCTTCAAATCATAGGTCATGGACTCTTGGTGTGTGTGATGGCCGGATGATTCTTTTCCATAACGAATTAAAGCCTGCCAGTCAGATGATACTAACTGCGCTACATTTATGCCGGGTATTTGACGTGATTCTACTGCGGGAAGCGTCGTTGCAATAACATTTCTAGGGGGCGCATCAATTAGCATGCCCCAATTTTTCTGATTGTATGCATTTAAAATGCCGTCTCTTGTTGGAAGCACTCGCCAAACATTACTCCATAGTTTAGTGTTAGGGATTCCTTTGCCAACTTGGCTATCGTTTAACATAGGGGCTTCCCGATTGGAAAACCTAACAATTGTTGGAGATAGCATTAGATTCTTTGCAATCAAGCCTACTTGTTGCGCAAGCGGGCTATCGCCATCACGTATCAATGCTGCATATAGCCAGTGATACAAAGCAGAAACGACATAGTCCTGGTATGACAAAGAATTTTCTTTCCAAAAATAGTCTTCGGAAACACCGTTTTTTAAGAGTGCAGGCAACCCTTTCTCAGAATCAACACCGAACTGAACCAATGCAGGTAAATTAAATTCATTTCCGATAGTGGAAACGGAGGCTGCAATCCAGACAGAGATATTATTACCATGTATAGATGATTGCATTAAATTATTAGCCATCGGTACAAACAACTTCAGCTCCCAAGTGTTTAATTGAGATGCTTTAACGTCACTTTTAAGCAGCCTTACAATTTCAATAAAATGAAAACTGTATACCGCTTCATCTAATGCTTGCGTAAACAGCTGTGATTGGCCATTCCATGTTTGTAGCGGTAGCGTTGAATATGCTTGCGCATACAAACTCATTTCATTAATTACCCAATCGCGGTATTTAACATTACCGTCTAGTTTGTATAGCCTTGCTGCATCTAACATCATTTCCAAATTGTGTACGCGAACACGCATCCGCCAAGCCGCAGCTACTTTGCCAGACGCATCTTTAGGAATGGGTTTGTTAGGTGCCCAATATAGCCACTTACCTGTTTTGGCATCGATATAGTCATGACCCCAGCCAACAGGTTTGAAATGATCTTCATTTTGGTTGTCTATCCACTGGTTTAGGTTCCTTCTTTTTTTGTCTAGCCACTTAGACCACGCGACTCCAGATGCTTTGTTACGTCCGGCTTCCCAGTCTTCAATCGGCTCTCTAATTTCCGGAAATCCATCCACTTCCATACCATATGACATTAGAGACTGTCTCATTTGTTCGTTAGTATTTGTAGTATTGACTGCTGCAAATGTATTTAAGTTTGTAAAGCTTAGTATCAATAATAAGGTAAAAAATTTCTTCATGTTTTTATCCAGCTAATCGATGGCTTCCTAGTATTTATTATATGCGTCCGACAATGGTGTATTTAAAATCAATTAAAGAAGCCGTTTATTTACTGGCATCTATAATGAAACTAGCACTATTAATCACCGTCCTCCCGTAGTTATTGCTAAAAACTTAGGTGCGACGTTTCTAACACCTAAGTAAACCCCCATTGAAATCAAAACAACAATGATTGGACATGCAAAATAGAGCGTAGTAATGAGTAGGTCAGATTGGGGACTAAATATTTTATAAGCAGCTTTCTTCAGGCCCAATAATAATGGCTCATGAAAGGCAAATACAAAAAAACTAAACCCTGATAATGAAAGCAATATTTTCTTGATGGCAGATGTCTTCTGTAAGATTGAAGTTAGGTACAACACACTCATTAGGCCAAACAAAATGCCGACATGATGAACATATTGACTGAACCATAAACGCTTCGTCAGAACATCCAGAATTAAAACTAATATGTATATACTTAACATTACTTTTCCATAGTGGTCATACTTAAAGAATGAAATATGATTGATTGCTAGAAATGCACCAATTGAAAAAAATAGAAGCGATGCTAAAGAGGGTATATAAATAGGCCAGTAATCAATGAGCCATAGTGCTAGCAAAACTAAAATATATGCGAACGGTGCTTTTTTTACCATGTAATAAACGATAGGAGAAGCGATGGATATTATGATTAAGTCTCTAATAAACCAAAATTGGTACGCAATTGGATATTGTGTAAACCCAAAAAAAGTATTTAACAATTCCATCATGTTGTAAGTCAGTATTTTTTGTTTATCGCCGCTAAGCATATTATGCATTGCAGGAATTTCTTGGATAGCAATATAGGCAATTAATACGATGAGGTTCCAAAATAAGAAAGGAACCACTAATGACTTGAATCTCTTTATGATTTGTTTTTTATAGTTTGAGATGCTCCAATTTAATCCTAAGAAAAAGAAGTAGCCAGATATTAAAAAAAACATTGGTACAGCTAACCTAGCAACACCTTGAGACAGTAAGTCTTGTATTAATTGTGCGAAAAAGCCAGTTGAAACGAGGTTTATTTGGCCCCCTATGAATTTATGGTTTGAGCCGTAAGCATGAATAAAGACTATCCCTATAATCATTGGAAACCTTAAAAGAGCAATTCTTTCTGATGATTTTGAATCAATTTTCATATGCTATTTAGTGCTTGTTTTAATTTTTTTGAAGCCATTTAACAACGCTTTTATTAACGTTTTTTCATTTCAAGAAGGTGCTTAACCTTGAAATTAATAACCGCTAATGATGCAAATTTATTAGCATAGCCTCCGAAAGGATGCACACCATCTGCGGACATCGTAATTTTTACAGAGCTCCCTATGGCATGGCTCTTTTTAACGGGCTTACTAAAAGCAACTCTGTATGGACCATTGCCCTCTATCCTAGTAACTACGGCATATGGCAACTCTACCGCATTAGACCCTGCAGAGAACACAATGGCGCTTCCTATTGGAGGTGCGATGTCTACTAGACAGAGTGATTCTCCAACAGGAATGTCGCTTATTAATTTGCCGTTGTAACCTAACTCTCGCCATAGGTAACCTTTTTTGCTTCCGGTCCAAGCTTCTCTCACGTCTATATAGTGATCTATAGGGCTTGGTGTTGCCTTAATAATGTCCGCAACATACCACCTGTCAGTTTCAGGGGGTGTTGTTGTTACTGATTGTTGTGATGCATAGGATGTGTAAAAGTTAATTTTATCTTTCGAGCACCTTGGTGTGTAAGTGGTTTGAATTAGCATTGTGTCTGGCCATTGCTTTTTAATAAAGGCCCACCATACTTGCATCTTGCCTAGTAGTTTTTTGCCATCAGTACCCCATGAATCATTCACGCCCATTTGAGAGATTACGCATGTGAATGGCATTACTGTTGGGCTGTTGGGATTAATCGACTTTAGAAGCCTAGCTTTTCTTCTATAAGCACCTGCTTCTAAAGAGGATTGCCCGCTTGCTCTTGTGCCTTGAACACAAAAATTGGCATAAGGTAAGCGTAACCCTTGTTCGTCATTGATTCCATTTGTTAGCCATGAAACGCCGAAATTATCTCCATACCCGATAGAGTCACCTACGCAAAGCACAACATTGCGGCCATCCCAGCCATCAGACACCATAAGTGAAGGGCCGTAAAAATAAGTGCTATACTTTGTGAATGGCACTTCATTCTTTTGCCCGCTTAACAATGCTAAGTGCGTCTCATCATTCGCATCAAAAACGACCGCATCTCTAGTGTTACCTTGACGATTACGGTAACTGGCCAACCGAGGTGTCCCTGACTTAGTTTCACAGTATGTTCTGACTTCTACGTCCTGACTAATCCATTTAGGAACGTTTACCTCGTCGCACCATACATCTTCACCCGGACTGACATTGGTTTCGGTACTCCCTTTAAATGTGAGTGTTGTAAATAGAGTGCCATTAATAAATAGAGCTCCTTTAACTTTAATCGATGCTACCCCATCTATTTCTGGCTCTTGAATGCCGGAGGAGAGTGTCGCCCAATTACTGAAGGATAATTTCAGCTTGCTAATGGGGTAGTCTGGGGTTTTAGTAAAAACTGCTGAGGTTGATTTTCGGTATTTTTCACTATGGAACGGAATTAATTTAGTCATTGGGTGGATGCGGTGGGAAGCTAACATCCAATATCCGTTTGATTTTTTAGTGCGAATAGTATTGGCAGCCAAAAGAGATAGTGGGTTGAATGATAGGGCGGGACCCACAACAAGCAGAGACTTCTTCAGAAAATCACGTCTATTTGATAATGGTTTGTTTTTATTAGGACTCATAAGTCTTACCTAGGCTTTGTGACAACAGCTTAACTATTAAGTTGTATTTTTGTTTTGTAAGTAAAAGAATGCCACTTTTAAATATTGTGGCCTAATTAATAATACCGACACTATATAAACGATTAAGCCCAAAAAGGATAGGGATATTAAAGCTAGCCAAACATTGTTATAGGGATAAACACTTCTAACGTAGTAAATTGCATAGTAGGCAGCTGCAGACCCTATGATGAATGGATATGTTTTTACCATAAGATCCCTCCAGTTAAACTGGATATGCTTTTTTCCCAAGATGAAGCTGATTGGGCATAACGGTAGTTGAATAATACAATAGGCGAGTGTCAGAAGTATTAAGTTACCATGACCGTACATAAGTAAGACTGCCATTGTCCCTAAAGCTCTAAGGAATGCTACAATAAATTGTACGCCAGTAAAACCTAACCCATTAATTGCTGCAATATTGATTTGCTGGACAGCCTGAACAGCACCGAGCAGTGCGAGGATATGTAAAATATTTCCACTTTCAGCCCACTTGGCTCCGAACAGGGCTACACAAAATTCACTTGCGACAGCAGCTAATATAACAAAAGTTGGCACGGCTATACTTGCTGTCGCTATGATGGACTTATAGTAACTATTTAAGAACTTGGTTTTATCATCGACTAGTCTAGAAAACCCAGAATGGGCTACGTCTAATATCACATTGCTCAGTAGCTGCAACATAACCGTATAAATGCGTGAGCCAACTGTATAAATGCCAAGCGTTGCAGCCCCTAGCCATACAGCGATTACAAATTCAAAAGCACGTGTACTTGTGGCATCGAATAGTCTGGCAGACATTAATTTGACACTAAACTTCATTAGGTCTTTCAAGCCGTTTAAAGTAAAGTCAAAGCTGGGTTTCCACAGCGGGCGAATCCATAGCCAAACTGTGTTAATCAATGCGGCCAAAATAAATTGAACGATAAGTGCCCACGCACCGTAACCATAGAAGGCCATTGTTATACCTACTGCACCGCTGATAACCGTAGCCGTTAGTGTTCTAATGGCTAGCCAACGATATTCAAAGTTTCTGCGGTATAGAGCCAGCTGGCAAAACCCAATCGCATTGAAAATTAATGCTAGGGTTGCCACTTGAAGAGAGGTGGCAATTTCTGGCATATTAACCAATGAGGCTATTTTGTCGGCATTTAATATAATGGCAATGGCTATAAGCAGTGCCATTACCAGGTTAATAACAAACACCGTGTTTAATTGATTGCTTTTAATTTGTTTGCTTTGAATAATGGCGTCTGCTAAGCCCTGCTCAGTAAACACTTCTAGAAACAATAAGATTGACCATATGACAGCGTAAACGCCCATATCTTCTGGGGATAAAAGCCTTGCCAAGACAAAGAAAATCATTATGCCGCCAAGCCTGTTACCCCATACGCGAACGCCAGACCATAAGACGCTGTTTAAAATTTTACTTTTGGATGGTACGGTCATTAAAAGTTCTTTTGAATGAAATCGTTGCGAGCTTTATTCCGCTGCAGTTTAGTCAAAGTTAGCTACTTCAAGGGTTTGTTTGAAGAAGCCACTAATGCCAACTTTCAAGCCCGTTAGATAGTCAGCTAGTTTTAATTCGCGCTTTAAGACAAAATAAAAGCCGACGGCTATTTTACGTAGTAGTTGAAAAAAGATTGTTTTATCAGCACGTGCACTTTTTGCAATCGCAAATAAGCTGCCTGAGTAGTAGGTTGAGCGTGCCCATGTCACTCTATCTCGATGTCCAACTAGTTTTAACCGTGACATTGCAACCTGTGCCTCTGAGTTTGTATAGGAACGCAAGGCATAATCTAGGTCTTCACCGCCATTAATTTTAGCACCTACACCTAGCCTTTCATCAAAAAATGCATTTTTTAAAGCGATTTTTGTTTTTAAAAAGAGGGTGACTGATGAAACTGATTGGATGAATGATCCAACGTTCACCGGTTTGGGATTAATTTGCAAATCTGATGCATGCTTTATTTCAATAGGAGTAGAGCCATAACGACAAGAAAATACTGATATGTTTGGCTCGTTCATTAGAAAAGCGCTTACTTCATTTAAAAATCCGTTTGCATACCAAGCATCGTCATCTGGGAAAGCACATATTTCAGCATTTTCTAATGTTGCGTCTTGCGCTGCTCTATTAAGCATTACATTCCTAGCACGAGAGAGCGATAGGCGTTCATTAACCATCATAAACTCTCTATCTTTACTGAGCCTGGGGGTTAGCTGCTCAGGAATATTCTCGGCTCTTTGTAGTAAAATGTAGTGTTTAATGCTGAGTCGATGCTGCTGTACTGCGTGGTCAACAGAGTCCAGTAAACGGAGCAATTCATTAAGGCGATCACCTTGAGAATCACATGTTGTAAACAAAGCGAAGTTGTATTTTTTCATTTTGCTAGCTCTTATTCTTATTAACTCAATCTAATTGATTAGTTTGTTGTTGTATTCTTTGCGTTTCCTCGGCAGTTTTTAGTCTGCCGAGTTTTCCTAGGTCGAGGTTTTCTTTAATCACTTTGGCGGGGTTGCCCGCTACCGCTACATTAGGCGGTATATTTTTAGTTACAACTGAGCCTGCACCAACAATTGAGCCATCACCGATTGTTATACCAGGCAAAATAATACTTCTAGCACCAATAAAACAGTTCTTGCCAATCCGGGTATGACATCTAACACCGCGTGTGAAATCGTGCGTAAGGATGGCTGCGTCAAATGCTACATAGGTATATTCATCAATATGAATTCCTCTAGGATTCGTTTTATCAAATTTGGCAGACATGCTGAAGTTTACAGTTGGGTGTATGTCCATAGAATAAACCTTACGGTAGATTTGGCGCATAAGATAAATAATGCTGTTGCGTACAATCTTAAGGTGTGCGTTCCTAAATGCCATTTTATTCCGTTTTTTGATCTGTTTCAGTGGTTAACCCGGACCCCAAAGCATAGGCTATAGGCGCGAGCATGCAATAAGCTGCGCTCATAGTATTGTCACTATATGAGTACAGGAAAAAGGTTCCTAACACGATGAGTGTAACAAGCGTGTCTGAGATGCCTTTTTTAACAGGTGCGAAATAGAGCATCATAAAAATGCCTATGATGAAAAAGGTTGATCCGATATATCCAAGTTCTCCTGCCAACCTTACGTACTCATTGTGTGTGGCTCTTGTATGCGTTAATTTTTGCACATAATCTGAAATTAATAAGTGTTGATGGCCGAAGCCTACACCAGTCCATGGGTACCTATCGGCCCATATCATCACTGATTTCCATATGAGGTCGCGCCCACTAGAAGAGCCTGAAGAAAACCTAGCTAAAAGATCTCCGCCAACTGTCAGCAAACCAACGGTAATTGTGACAACACCTGAAAAAACAAAAATGATGCGTAAAACACCATTTTTGATGGAGGCAAAAATGATGGTAAAGATGCATATGGTTGCACAGACTGTCGGCATTCTGCTTCCCGATAATACACAAGCGAATAAACTAGCGAATGCAAAGGCAAGGTATATTATTTTCTTGGAATGTCTGAACATCATAGAGTAAGCGATAGAAGATGAATATGCCCCAGCAGCTAGAAATGCAGGAATGGTGCCACCGCCATACCTCATAATGCCATTGTAATCAAAAGCGAACATTGGCCTGCCTATTAGTAGCTTATATAAAAAACCAGTGACTACCAATATTGGAGTTACCGCGGCAATGGTTTTAAGCATATACAGTCGCTCTTCTTGATTTGGTATAGCCAGTAAGAACATGAAAATTGAAACTGTGGCTAAAGTGGCGTTTATTGTTCTGTTCCAAGAAAACTCTGCAAAACCTGTTAATGAAGAAAATAGAAAAATTGATAACACAATAATAACGAACCCACTGACAACAACTTTATTTGCCAAAGGATTCTTAATAACAAAAAATAGAGCAGCACCTAAAAAAAAGCTTCTTTCTATCCAGTTAACATTGCCTAATTGAAATACATAATTTAGATTTAGTATTAATAGGGTAAATGCAATAAACCAAAAGACTTTAAAAAGCGGGCCTGTAAGGAGGCCTTTTTTGATAGGGCCTAAGCCATTATCATTGGTTTCATTATTGTTTGTAAGGGTTGTCATTTTAGTCAATATTTTCTTTATAGCTAATATTATGTAACTAAATATTTTGGTTGGTAGCTCTAATTGATTGATTGTACAAAGAGACTTGTTTGTTGTATTTAATTCAGGCTAAATTTTAGCATGAGTATTTAGTAAAATGAATGGAGCTAGATAAATGTTTTTAAAGTGCTTTGCGAAAAGACCTATGTTTTGGTTGTCTTGTTCGACGAAGTAATTGTCTGCAAGAAGGCTCTACTTTGTAATAACTAAGTCTTTGTATATCCAAAATGGTGAGGTATGGTAAAATTTCGCTAAGAAGCGAGCTGTGCCAGTGTGTTTTATTTTCATCAAGTTGATTTTTCTTAAATACCGCATACTTGCTACTGGAATGAATGCTGCAACTTGCAGATTCTCTAATCATTTTTTAATTAAGGATTTATATGAGTCAAATCGTTTTAGAACATAACCCATCAGAAGAAAAATTAAAAGAACTAGGTGTGACTAGCTGGGCAACTTGGGACTGCGCTCCGTCAAAATTCCCTTTGGATTTTGATATGACAGAAACGGCATACGTACTAGAAGGTGAGTTTCATGTCTATCCAGAAGGTGGAGAAAAGGTTGTTGTTACAGCGGGTGATTTAGTGGTGTTCCCTAAAGGCCTAAAATCAAACTGGGAAGTGGTTAAGCAACTTAAAAAACATTACAAACATTCTTAGTCGACGTTTTAATTAAGAATAAAAAAGCCTAACACCTGTTAGGCTTTTTTATAGCTAGTTGGTGTTGCTACCTAACTTAGCGAATACTTGGAATGTTAAAAAATCACCTAATTTGATGAGGCTGTAATCGAGTGCATTAAAGCTTCTCTTAACTGCTTCATTTGTACTTTATTTAATGTCTTTTTTTGCTCATTAGAGATTAAAAATGTATCCTCAGCACGGTTGCCTAAGGTGTTGATTTTTGCATTATGCAGCTCAATATCGTTCGCCAAAAACACAAAGGCAATTGTTGCTAACAAACCAGGTTGGTCACTAGCGATAATGTCTAACATTTGATAGCTATCCTCTGTTGTTGTGTCGAAGGTAACCATTGTTTTAATCGGCATGTGCTTAACTTGACGGTTGATGCGCCCTGAAATAGGGGGTTCTATCGGACTAGAAGCTTGTATTTTTTCTAGTAAATTGTCTTCAATATGTTCTAATAATCCACTATAACTTATTTCCTTATCTTCTTGAATTAGAATGATAAATGTATTTAATGCGTAGTTATGCTCTGTGGTGTAAATCTTTGCGTGGCCTATGTTGTACCCTATACGGTCAAAGAAGTTACAGATACGCGCAAATAGGTCTTTTTGGTTGCGTGTATAGACCATCACTTGTATGCCGTCCCCATCACGACTAAGTTGCGCCCGTACGATAGATGTTTTTGTAAACACATGAGGTGTAAGTAGCCTGCTATGCCAAGCAATTTCATTGTCGGTATGGCGTGTAAAGTAAGCTTCACCAACGTTCTCCCAAAATGCTTTATATGTGCTTGGTGCTAAGCCTAGCTTGTCAAGCTTGTCTGCTGCGGCGTTCTGTCGCTCGGAGATTGCATTTTCAACACTGAATGAAGCATTATTGAGCGCTCGTCTCGCTTCTAGGAATAAACTTTCGAACAATTGTGCTTTCCACGCATTCCAAACAACAGGGCTGGTACCACGAACATCTGCTACCGTTAGTAAATACAAGGCAGTTAAGTGTGTTTCATCTACTACAAATTTGGCAAATTGTTCGATAATTGCAGGGTCAGATAGGTCGGATTTTTGTGCTACTTTAGAGTGTTGCAAATGTGACTCAACTAACCATACAACTAATGCGGCATCTTCTTTGGGTAGTTGATGTGACTGGCAGAAACGCTGAGCATCTATTCGCCCCAATTTGGAGTGATCGCCACCTCGACCCTTGGCAATGTCATGAAAAATAGCGGCGAGATAAAGTAAATGTGGTTTTCTAAATTGAGTAAAGAGCTGACTGCATAGTGGGAACTCGTGCTCAAGTTCTGGTTTGCTAAACCTGCGTAAATTAGCTAATACATTTAGAGTGTGTTCATCTACAGTATATACATGGAATAAATCATGCTGCATTTGACCAATAATTTTTCCAAAAGCAGGAATATATTTTCCCAGCACACCATAGCGATTCATACGCCGAAGACTGTGATGAACGCCGGTCTTTTGTTTTAATATTTTTAAGAATAACTGTTGGTTAATACGAGCTTGTCTAAATGTTTTCGTAATACGTTTATTGGCATGCTGCAACTGACGTAACAAAGTAGGTCCAAAGCCATCCAGCTCTGGATGTATTTGTAACATAAGGAAACATTCTAAAATGGCACTGGGTTTATGTTCAAATAAGTTTGGCGTTAAAGCTTCTAGAAGATTGTTTCGTGAGATGAAATCGTCGTTAATCGTTACACTTGCCTTGTTAGGATCTGTTTTTTCAAAAAATGATTTGATTAGAATTTCATTGATTAAGCTAATGTAGCGAACACTACAGTAGTAGGCCTGCATTAATTGTTCACTTGCACGCTTTTCTGGGGTGTTGACGATCCCCAGGTTTACAGCCAATTCATTTTGAAAGTCGAATAGCAGCCTATCTTCATGGCGTTTTGCCAAGTAATGTAAGCGAATACGTAGTGTGTTTAAGTTGCGTTCGTGGTGTCTGATTGCGGTCAGTTCAGCTCGGCTAATAATGTCGTTTTTAGCTAGTTTCTGCCAAGTATTTCCAAAGCCTTGGCTTTGTGCCATCCATAAAATGGAATGTAGATCACGTAAGCTACCCGGACTTTCTTTAATATTGGGTTCTAAATTGTAACCGGTATCATTAAATTTAGCATGGCGGTCATTTTGCTCTTTCAACTTTTCTTCCAGAAATCTAAGTGTGTCTAAATTTCGTTTAATTTTTGTAATAAACTCTTCGTAGGTTGCTTTCTTGCCGTAGAGGAGACGAGCTTCCAGCAAATTGGTTTGCACTGTTACGTCAGACTTCGCCTCATCAATGCATTCTTGCAGGTTGCGGACGCTATGGCCTATATGGAGACCTAAGTCCCATAAAGCACCAATAAGTGTCTCCAATGCCTTGTTTTGAGATGCAGAGATGTTATTAGGCACCAGAATCAGCAAATCAATATCAGAGTAGGGGAATAATGCTTGTCGACCATAACCACCAACAGCAATTAAGCTGATTTCTTTGTTTAGATTGGCAGCTTGCCAGACTTCCTTAAGAAGCTGGTCAATTAGTTTTGTGTGGTTTTTTAATAAGCTTGTTGGGTTCTTATCTTTAATAAATCTTTGTTCAATCGCTACTCTTTGTGCTTTTAGCTCGGCACGCCATGCTTGTGTTGCTTCAGTCGACATTAATGTGGCTGCCTAATTCTTTAGAGTTCTGGTGCGGCTGGCGCACCGCTAGATAGAGTTAGCACTTCATAGCCAGTTTTAGTCACTAGGATGGTGTGCTCCCATTGTGCTGATAAACTACGGTCTTTGGTGACAACCGTCCAGCCATCTGGCATATGTTTGATATCGCGTTTCCCAGCATTAATCATTGGTTCAATCGTAAAAATCATACCCGTTTTAAGTGGTGCACCTGTATTTGGCTTGCCGTAATGCAACACTTGTGGCTCTTCATGAAACTGTTTGCCAATACCATGACCACAAAACTCCCTGACCACGCTAAAGCCATTTGCCTCAGTAAAGGTTTGAATAGCATGGCCAATATCACCTAAGGTTGCACCAGGCTTCACCTTGTTAATACCAATCCACATAGCTTTGTAAGTAAGTTCAGATAGGCGCCTTGCTTGTATAGATACCTCGCCAACATGAAACATACGGGAGGTGTCGCCATGGTAGCCATTTTTAATAACGGTGATATCAATATTGATGGCATCACCATTTTTAAGCACTTTGTCCCCTGGTACGCCATGGCATATTTGATGGTTAACTGAGGTGCAAATAGACTTAGGGTAAGGTGTATGCCCATCAGGTGCGTAATTCAATGGTGCTGGAATAGCTTCTTGCACGTTTACGATATAGTTGTGACACAAGCTATCTAACTTATCTGTTGTTACGCCTTGCACCACAAAAGGCGTTATATAATCAAGGACTTCTGAGGCAAGTTTGCCAGCGATACGCATTTTTGCGATATCGTCTGCGTTATTGATGGAAATAGACATAGTTTTCTAAAGACATTTGATTCGTTAAAGTTGAAGTTGAAACTGATTTTTGGTATTATACGCGCCGCTGGGTAAGAGTCTTATCTTAATAGCAAATAACTTTGTTATTACCACTTCCTCGCTAAATAACTACACTGCCCCGTACAGGGTGTTCACTAAATGGTGAATAATGTTGGGCATGTGTAAATTTTAACCCTTACATGGAGTACTAATTATGTCTGTAACTATGCGTCAGATGCTTGAGGCCGGTGTTCACTTTGGCCATCAAACTCGTTATTGGAACCCTAAAATGGCTGAGTACATTTTTGGCGACCGCAACAAAATTCATATTGTTAATCTTGAAAAAACATTGCCACTTTTCGAAGATGCGCAAAAATACGTTCGTACGTTAGCGGCTAATAAAGGCCGCATTCTATTTGTAGGCACAAAACGTCAAGCGCGCGACATTATTAAAGAAGAAGCTCAGCGTGCTGGTTGCGCTTATGTGAACCATCGTTGGTTGGGCGGTATGCTGACAAACTTTAAAACAGTTAAACAATCAATCAAACGCTTAACAGACTACGAAGCGATGGTTGAAGATGGCAGTATGGAGAAGTTTGCTAAAAAAGAGGCGCTAGGTTACATGCGTGAGCTTGGTAAACTTGAGCGTTCTATCGGGGGCATTAAAGAGATGGGTGGTTTGCCAGATGCGATATTCATTGTTGACGTCGGTTATGAAAATGGTGCAGTGGTTGAAGCTAAAAAGTTAGGCATCCCTCTAATCGGGGTGGTTGATACAAACAACTCACCTGAAGGTGTCGCTTACGTTATTCCAGGTAACGATGACTCTAGTCGTGCAATTCGGTTGTATGCACGAGGTGTTGCAGATGCGGTATTAGAAGGCCGTGAAAATGCAATTGCCGAATTAGCTAAGTCTGCTAGCGAAACAACCGAAAAAGAAGATGAAGCACTCGTGGAAGTTGCAGAAGCGGAAGTGGAAGTGGAAGTGGAAGTCGCGCCCGCTGCTAAGTAAGTATTAGATTAAGAAGTTGGATACTCCAGCTTCTTAATTAATTACAATCAATAGGTTATATGTATAACTTAAAGTTATATGTTAGGATTTTAAGGAGCTCAAAATGGCTGAAATTACAGCGAGCATGGTAAAAGAATTACGTGTGCGTACAGATGCGCCGATGATGGACTGCAAAAGAGCGTTGACGGAAGCTGAAGGCGACGCAGGGCGTGCCGAAGAAATTTTACGGGTGCGCTTTGGAAACAAAGCAAATAAAGCAGCGGGGCGATTAGCGGCTGAAGGCATAGTCGGCGTTAGCTTAACAGCGGATAGTAAAGCAGGAACACTGCTTGAAGTTAATTCTGAAACAGATTTTTGTGCCAAAAATGAAGCTTTTATTGCCTATGTGAGCGAACTAGCGCAAGCGATTAATGAAAGCAACCCAGCTGATGTTGAGGCTGCGGGCCAATTGCCTATGCACGGCTCTACAGTAGAGGAAGTGCGTGCACAGTTAGTAGGCAAAATTGGTGAAAATATCACACCACGTCGTTTTGTGCGCATGGCGGCAGAAGGTAAGATTTATAGCTACATTCATGGTGGTAAAATTGGCGTGTTGGTCGATGTGATAGGTGGCGATGATGAGTTAGGTAAAGATATCGCTATGCATATTGCGGCTGCAAAACCAAAATCACTCGATGCTTCAGGTATTGATGCGGCTTTGATTGAGGCTGAACGTCGTGTTGCGATTGAAAAAGCGAAAGAAGCAGGCAAACCAGAAGCGATGCTAGAAAAAATTGCAGATGGTACGGTGAAAAAGTTCTTAAAAGAAGTCACATTGTTAAATCAAATGTTTGTTAAAAGTGATAAGACGTCAATTGAGCAATTGCTTAAGTCTAAAGAAGCAAAAATTGCATCATTCTCTATGTATACTGTAGGGGAAGGTATTGAGAAAGCCGTAGTGGATTATGCTGCTGAGGTTGCGGCTGCTGCAAAAGTTTAAAGCGCTAAAATTCAAATTAAGTGGGTGTAGCTTGCTGCAGACCCACTTTTTTTTCGCCTAATTTTTAGCATGTGGTTCTTGGGGAAGATTTTGCACGTAGATTCTTTGGAGCTTGCGACCATTTATGATTAAATGTGAATAGTTAAAAAATAAGGAAAAAAATGGCAAAAGCCGCATATAAACGCATACTTCTAAAGCTTTCTGGTGAGGCTTTGATGGGCGATGATGCCTATGGAATTAATAGAAAGACTATTGACAATATCGTTACCCAAGTCAAAGAGGTTGTAGATTTAGGTGTAGAAGTTGCAATCGTTATTGGTGGTGGGAATATTTTCCGTGGTGTTGCCCCAGCGGCTGAAGGGATGGATAGAGCAACGGCAGATTATATGGGTATGCTGGCGACGGTGATGAATGCGATGGCGTTACAAGATGCGATGCGCAACATGGGCGTTAATGCCCGAGTGCAGTCCGCGTTAAATATTAGCCAGGTTGCTGAACCCTATATTCGTGGCAAGGCTATGCGTTACTTGGAAGAGGGACGCGTTGTTATTTTTGGCGCAGGTACTGGCAATCCGTTCTTTACCACTGACACAGCTGCGGCACTACGTGGAGTGGAAATGAATGCTGAAATCGTATTGAAAGCAACTAAAGTAGATGGCATTTACACGGATGATCCCCAAAAAAACCCAAATGCGAAACGCTATGAAACCGTTACGTTTAATGAGGCAATCACTAAAAACTTAAAAGTGATGGATGCTACGGCGCTTACCTTGTGTCGAGATCAAGACTTACCTATTTGCGTGTTTAGTATATTTAAAAAGGGTGGGTTGATGCGTGTTGTTATGGGTGAAAATGAAGGTACGCGTGTTGTGTTGTAGCGTTCTGTGAGTAACGAATAAATTGAATAATTGGATGGGGAAGAAAATGTTGGAGGATGTTAAGAAAACAGCAGAGCATAAGATGCATAAATCTCTTGAGGCATTGCAGGGAAGTTTGCAAAAAGTACGCACGGGAAGGGCGCACATAGGCTTGTTAGACCATGTCACTGTTGAATACTACGGCGCGATGATCCCTGTTAATCAAGCCGCAAATATAAACTTAGGCGATGCGCATACCATTCACGTACAACCATTCGAAAAAGACATGATTATCAAAGTGGAGAAAGCAATACGTGATTCTGATTTAGGCCTTAATCCTGCAACAAATGGCAATTTAATTCGCGTGCCGATGCCAATGTTGACAGAGGAACGTCGACGCGATCTGACGAAGATTGTACGTAACGATGGTGAAAACGCTAAAGTGGCTGTGCGCAATATACGACGAGATGCGAATGATGGCCTTAAGAAACTTATTAAGGATAAAGAGATTAGTGAAGACGATGAGCGCCGCGCACAAGAGGAGATTCAAAAAATGACAGATAAGTCAGTTGTAGAAATCGATAAATTGCTACAGGCAAAAGAATCAGACTTGATGGCCGTTTGATCGGTTTATTTTGGCGCTATCAGTGAAACGTATTTTTTCTAAAGGGCTGTTTTCTAGCGCTACAAAAGTAATTCCTCAGCTGGATGCGCTACCTAGACATGTTGCTGTCATTATGGACGGTAATGGGCGCTGGGCGCGTAAACGCTACCTACCGCGTGTGGCAGGCCATAAACGCGGCGTTGAAATCGTGCGTGATTTGGTTAAAGAATGTGCACAGCTCAATATAAAATACCTTACTCTATTTGCATTTAGTAGTGAGAATTGGCGAAGGCCTAAAGAAGAGGTTTCTTTTTTAATGGGGCTTTTTTTGGAGGTACTTAAAAGAGAGGTCGCTAAGCTTCATGAGAACAATATCCGCTTAATTTTGATAGGGGATCGTTCTGGTTTTACTGCAGATTTAATTGAACAAATAGAAGCATCTGAAAAAATGACTGAAGAAAATACAGGGCTGACGCTGACGATAGCAGCTAACTATGGCGGACGATGGGACGTGCTTCAAGCGACCAATCAGATGGTCGCCGCCAATGAAAAAAATACCAGTAACTTTAGTGAAGATGACCTAGCACCATTCTTGTCGATGCATTATGCACCAGAGCCTGATTTGTTTATCCGTACTGGTGGAGAAAAGCGTATTAGCAACTTTCTTTTATGGCAGCTAGCCTATACAGAGCTTTATTTCACCGATATTTTATGGCCTGATTTTGATAAAGAATGCTTTAATGTAGCCCTCACATCCTACCAACAAAGGGAACGTCGTTTCGGCCGTACTAGCGAGCAAGTGGCCGACACCTAAAATAATTTATGCTTCTAACACGCATTCTTACTGCCGTTGTACTTGTTGCTGCTTTTATTCCAGCGTTGTTTTTAAGCTCCAATATGGTTTGGGCGATCAGCATGCTAATCATCTCTTTATTAGCGCTTTACGAGTGGGCAAAGCTCATTGGCATGACACAAGCCGTTGCCGTTGCTTACATATTGTTCTGTGGTGCTCTTGGTGTCGCAATGCTGTATTTGATGGAGGTGAATGGCTTTCATTGGTTATTTTATCAATCACTCTTGGTCTTCGTCATTGCGCTGATTTTTTGGATGTTTATTGTGCCGGTGCTGCTAACCAAGTTTATTGTTATCCAGAATAAATGGCTTTTACTCTTTTTGGGCATATTGCTAATGGCCCCACTTTGGTTGGCGCTAATCAGTGTAAAAGGTGCTGATCCATGGCTGTTGTTAGCATTGCTCGCCACTATTTGGATTGCAGATACTGCAGCATACTTTACTGGGAAAAACTTTGGTAAACGCAAGCTTGCGCCGAGCATCAGCCCAGGAAAAACTTGGGAAGGTGTAATCGGTGCGTTGCTTGCAGTATCCGTTTTTGGCGGGATGTTATATTTTAGTGGCGCAGTCAGTAGCGTGGCAATATTTCCGTTACTATGGTTAGTAGCAATATTAGGCGTTGTTGGTGATTTATTTGAGTCTTTAATTAAACGGCAAGCAAATAAAAAAGATAGCGGAAATTTGTTACCTGGACATGGCGGCATTTTAGACCGAATTGATGGCTTAATGCCAAGCTTGCCAATTGCTGTTTTAATGATTTATCTCTTTAATTATTATCAGGTGGTTAGTTAATTGCAAAACGTTACTATTTTAGGTAGCACAGGAACGATAGGGCTGCAAACTCTAGATGTGATTGCACGTCACGTGCAAGACTATCGCGTGTTTGCACTAGCAGCAAATACAAATGTCGACGTGATGCTGCAGCAATGTTTGGCCTTTAAGCCAAAGTATGCCGTACTGCTGGATGCTGGGGCAGCTAGCAAATTAGAGGCGCAATTAACATTAGCAAAAAGTGATACCGTAGTGCTAACTGGCATGTCAAGTTTAGAGCAAGTTTCTAGTGATGCTGAAGTTGATACCGTGATGGCTGCTATTGTAGGGGCTGCTGGGCTTAAGCCAGCGATGGCAGCAGCCAAAGCCGGCAAACGCATCTTACTGGCAAACAAAGAAACCTTAGTGATGGCAGGCCGCCTCTTTATGCATGCGGTTGAGCAAGGTGGCGGTACTTTATTGCCGATAGATAGTGAACATAACGCCATCTTCCAAGTCATGCCGCAAGAAAAGTTTAAGAACTTAGCGGACGGGGGGGTGCGTAAGATTATATTAACAGCATCAGGTGGCCCCTTTAGGTTGCATTCTAAAGAGCAAATAGAACAAGCAACGCCCGCATTAGCTTTAAAACACCCTAACTGGGTGATGGGTGCAAAAATTACCATAGATTCCGCTACATTGATGAACAAAGGCTTGGAGGTGATAGAAGCGCATTGGCTATTCAATGCTAAACCAAGCCAAATAGAAGTTGTCGTGCATCCTCAAAGTGTTATACATTCTATGGTGGAGTATGTTGATGGTAGTGTGTTGGCGCAATTGGGCAATCCTGATATGCGGACGCCTATTGCCTATGCATTAGGGTATCCAGATCGCATTGTGTCAGGCGTTAGTTCTTTGGATTTTTTAAGCGTTGCTAAGCTTGAATTTGAAGCGCCGGACACGCAACGCTTCCCCTGCCTGCAACTAGCTTACGATGCACTTAATGAAGGTGGGACAGCTGCGACTATTTTGAATGCTGCAAATGAAATTGCTGTTAATGCTTTTCTAAGTAATCAAATTGGGTTTATGAATATTCCAGATTTAATCGCTGCCGCGTTAGATGCGGTTACAGTAGAGGAAACTTCATCAATAGAACACTTGGTAGAAGTAGATCAGAGGGCAAGGGCTTTTGCAAATAACTGGGTTGTTTCAGTCGCATCAAAACCAAAGGCACTCGTTTGTTAACCATTTTCGCATTTATTATCACCATTGGTGTCATCGTGACGATACATGAGTATGGGCACTTCCAAGTAGCACGTTGGTGCGGTGTAAGGGTGTTACGCTTTTCTATCGGTTTCGGAAAGCCATTATGGCGTAAAACCTTGGGCAAGGATAAAACAGAATTTGTTTTGGCGGCAATCCCACTTGGTGGATACGTGAAAATGTTGGATGAGTATGAGTTAAAAGCTGAACGCGAAGCTGCTGTTGCTAATGAGTCTGTATCTAACCTTGCTCAAACACATTATTCTGAAAAAGAATTAGCACGCGCGTTTAACCGCCAATCTGTTTATAGGCGAATTGCCATCGTCCTCGCTGGGCCAATGGCTAATTTATTGCTCGCTATTCTAATTTATTGGTTTTTAATTATGCAAGGGGTAACAGGTATGCGCCCTATAGTGGGTGAGGTAAGCCAGGGGAGCGTTGCTGCACAAGCGAACCTTACATCTGGAGAGGTTATTCAAACGATTGACGGGGAGCATGTAAATACATGGACAGAGGCGAGCTGGGCTTTGCTTAATGCATCGTTAGATAACAAAATAGTAGAAATTAAAACCGTTAATAATAAAAATGAGCTGCACTTTCATCAATTAAACCTTCAGGGCATGGGTGAAGATGCTGAAACGCATATTCTTCAAAAAATTGGTGTCGCTGTGTTTAGACCAAATGTTGCACCGGTTATTGAAAAAATTATATCAGGTGGCGCCGCGGAAAAAGCGGGACTAAAGGCTGGTGATGAGGTTGTTGGCATCAATGAAGTGTTAACAGGCACATGGAATGAGGTGGTTGCGATTATTAAGGCCAACCCAGATATTACCTTAACGTTCAAAGTAAAACGCCAAGAGGGTGTGGTTGAATTGATCGCTACACCTAGGCCAGTGAAAGAAAACAATCTTCAGATAGGAAAAATTGGCGCTGTAGTAAAAATTGATCAATCTAAGTTGGATGAAGTCATCTTCAAACAACATTACCCTGTTTTTGAGAGCTTAGGTTTAGCTTTTTCTAAAACATGGACAACTTCTATTTTTAGCTTAAAAATGATGTGGTATATGGTGACAGGCCAAACGTCATGGAAAGGCATTAGTGGCCCAGTTACTATTGCTGCTTATGCAGGAGAAAGTGCGGGGTTAGGCTTTGAAGCTTTTTTAAGTTTTATCGCCTTGGTTAGCATTAGTATTGGTATACTTAATCTTTTACCTATCCCTGTTTTAGATGGGGGCCATTTAATGTATTATATGGCTGAAATTATAAAGGGGTCTGCTGTTACTGAGCAAACAATGCTTTGGGGGCAGAAAATCGGATTTGGATTACTAGGCTTGCTAATGACGTTAGCAATTTTCAATGATATCAACCGGATAGTCGCAGGATAGCCATTTGTTTAAACCACGCATTATTTCATCATTAATTCTCACGCTTTTTAGTCAGCATGTGTTGGCACTTGAACCATTTGTGATTAAAGACATTCGAGTAGAGGGTCTGCAACGCACAGAGCCAGGCACCATATTTAATTACTTGCCAGTTGAAGTGGGTGACGTAATGAACGATCAAAAAGCAACACGTGCGATTAAATCACTTTACGGGACTGGTTTTTTTAAAGATGTTCGCATCGAGGCTGAACAAGATGTCTTGTTAGTCACTGTGCAAGAGCGTTCGGCAATTGCTAAAATAGAATTTAGTGGTAATCGATCATTTCCCTCAGATAAAATGACAGAAGGCTTAAAGCAGATTGGCATTTCAGAAGGGTTGATATTTGACAAATCTGAACTCGACCGCGCCGAGCAGGAAATTAAACGGCAGTACCTCTCTACAGGGAAGTATGGTGCAACAGTGAAGACTGTTGTTAGTCCATTAGAGCGCAATCGTGTTGCAGTAAGGTTTGAAATTGAAGAGGGAGCTGTAGCAAAAATTCGAGATATTAATATCGTCGGCAATAAAGCTTTTACCATAGACGACCTTCGTACTGAATTTTTACTGACTACGCCAAATTGGATGAGTTGGTGGAATAAAGATGATCAATACTCTAAACAAAAATTGACAGCAGATTTAGAAACGCTTAAATCATTTTATTTAAACCAAGGTTATCTTGAGTTTGCTATCGATTCTACACAAGTCGCTATTTCACCTGATAAGCAGGACATTTACATCACAGTCAATATTACAGAAGGTGAAAAATATACCATTAGCGATGTTAAATTGTCTGGTGATTTGCAGTTGCCAGAATCAGACCTTCAGGAATTGGTGCAATTAAAAGCAGGCGATACGTTTAATCGTCAAATGGTGACAGAAACAAGCAAAGCGATAAGCGACAAGTTAAGCAATGAAGGCTACGCTTTTGCAAATGTGAATGCCATTCCGGAAATCAACAAGGAAGCGCGTACTGCAGCTTTTACTTTTTTCATTGATCCAGGTCGCCGTGTTTATGTACGTCGTATTAATTTAATTGGTAACACCAAAACAAAAGACTCTGCATTGCGACGTGAAATGCGCCAGTTAGAGTCATCCTGGTATGCAGGAGACAAAATTAAACGTTCTAAGGAACGCTTAGACCGTACGCAGTTTTTTGATAATGTTGATATTGAAACACCAGCAGTACCTGGCAGCACTGATCAGGTGGATTTAAATATTAGTGTTGTTGAAAAATCTACTGGTAGTGTGCAGTTTGGTGCTGGACTTTCAAGCAGTGACGGCGTTGTGCTTGGCTTTAATGTTAGCCAGCAAAACTTTTTAGGCACCGGCAATCGCGTAAATGCGGTATTAAATACTAGTAAAACGAATACTATTTACTCTCTTTCGTACACAAATCCTTATTTTACGCCAGATGGCATTAGCCGAGGTTTTGATATTTATAGGAGAGATGTCGATACAGGCACTTCTACAACATCAGACATTGGCACTTATAGTAGTTCTTCCTATGGGCTAGGGGTGCGTTTTGGCTTTCCGCTAACAGAGAAAAGCAGCTTCTCTCTTGGTTTAACAGGTGACCTCACCAAGATAGACCTTGAAAGCGATAGCCCTAAGCAGTATTTGGATTTTTGTGGCAACTCCTCTGGGTGTAATGCAAACTCTGTACAAATGAAAGCAGGCTGGACCTACGACTCTAGGGACAATCTTCTCTTTCCCAACAGAGGAACTTTGCAACGCTTAAGGGGCGAGGTTAGCGTACCTGGATTAGATTTAGAATATTATAAAATCGAATATCAGCATGCATGGTTTAAAGATGTATTTAAAAATGTAGTTTTCATGCTTAATGGCGAACTAGGCTATGCAGATAGTTATGGGGATGGCAAATACCCTTTCTTTAAAAACTTTTTTGCTGGAGGTGTTAATTCCATACGTGGTTTTGAAAATGGTACGGTTGGGCCGCGGGATATAGACCCTGCATCAGGTGATACATTTTCTGTGGGGGGTACCACACGTATTGTGGGAAATGCGGAGGTGTTTATCCCCGTTCCCTTGGTTAAAGATTCAGGAAAGTTTCGTATCAGTGCATTTTTTGATGCCGGTAAAGTTTTTGGTGATGATGAATCAAAAAGCTTTGGGGAGTTAAGGTATAGTACCGGTGTTGGGCTTAGTTGGTTTTCACCTTTCGGGCCTTTAAAGCTGGTGTTAGCTAAGCCACTAAATGATGATGATGATGATGAAACACAAACCCTGCAATTTCAATTTGGGCAACAGTTTTAGTTAAATTTGAATGTTATTTGTTTTTAATAGTAAAATAGCATTATCTGCTAGCTTATAGTTGATGGTCTGGAGACTAGAGTTGAGTAACCTTTTTAAAGTATTATTTTTTGCAAGTGTCATCACTTTCTCTGCTAGCGCAAGTGCTGCAGAGCTTAAAATCGGCTATGTTCAAGTTGATAAAATCTTAAAAGAAGCGCCACAAACTTCTGAAAGTGGCAAAAAACTTGAAAAAGAGTTTAGCCCTAGATCCTTAGAGTTAGATAAAATGAAAAAGCAGATCGCTAGCATCGCGTCTTCACTAGACAAAGAGGGTTTAACGTTGACGAATGCAGCGCGCAGAAAAAAACAGCGTCAAGCGACGAGCCTGAAGGTTGAATTTAGTCGTAAACAACGTGAGTTGCGTGAGGATATTAATATACGTAAAAACGAAGAGTTATCCATCTTACAAGATCGAATTAATAACGCTGTTAAAACAGTTTCTGAAGCTAATGGATATGACTTGGTCATGTATGGCGGTGTTGCTTACGCTAGTAATAAAATTGATATTACTGACAAAGTGCTGAAGCTTTTAAGTGAGAAATAGCCCATGCTTAACGCCTATGAGCAACAACTTATCTCTTAAGCAAATAACCGATCAATTAGGCGGCGAAGTATCAGGTAATGATGAAGTGATTGTGAGCCGTGTAGGCTCCTTAGCATTCGCTAATCAGGGCGCTATAGGTTTCTTTAATGATACTAAGTACAGCACCCAGTTGCGTGATACAAAAGCCAGTGCTGTCATATTAAAGCCAGAACATGCTTCACTCACCGATTTGCCTGTCATTGTCACTGATAATCCATATGCATATTTTGCTAAAGTCTCTCAATTACTTAACCCTGTAGAAACCCCAAAAAATGTCGTTCATGAAACAGCCGTCATTCATGCTTCAGCTAAAGTCGCTAAAAATTGCAGCATAGATGCACATGTTGTGATTGGTGAAAATGTTGTGCTTGGAAAGGGTGTTGTTATTGCTGCTGGATGCATTGTTGAGCGCGATAGCCGAATAGGGGAGGCGTCTATATTAGAAGCTAACGTAACGGTTAAACATGGCAGCCACATTGGGATGAGCTGCCATTTGTTTTCAGGGTGCGTGATTGGTAATGATGGGTTCGGCTATGCTGAAGAGACAAAGCCTGACAACACAAACTATTGGATAAAAATCCCACAGGTTGGGCGTGCCATTATTGAAGACAATGTTGATATAGGTTCCAATACAACCATAGATCGTGGTGCAATTGATGACACGCTAATTCAAGAAGGTGTAAAAATTGATAACTTAGTGCAAATTGCACATAACTGCCGTATCGGTGCGCATACAGTTATTGCAGCCTGTGTGGGCATTGCTGGGAGCGCAGTAATCGGTGAGTATTGCAAAATTGGTGGTGCTGCAATGATATTGGGGCACCTTAGCATTGCAAGCCATGTCACCATATCACCTGGCAGCATGATTATGCGATCAATTAGAAAAAAAGGTACATACACCGCGCTAATGCCTTCTCAAGAACATGGCGCTTGGCTTAAAACAGCTGCTAATATCCGTCATCTAAACCAATTAACGGGTAAAATAAAAACATTAGAAACCACAATTAAAAAGCTAGAGAATTCAAGAAAGCTATAGAAAGTATATTATGACTAATACGACCGATACCAGCATGGACATTCATGAAATACTCGATCACCTCCCGCATCGATACCCTTTCGTGCTAATAGATCGGATCATTTCAATGGAAGTGGGTAAAGAAATTACTGCGCTAAAGAATGTGACAGTCAATGAGCCTTTTTTCCCAGGCCATTTTCCATACCACCCTGTGATGCCTGGCGTATTAATTGTAGAAGCCATGGCACAAGCCGCTGCAGTGCTGTCATTTAAGACGATGGATATCAAACCTAGTGAAGAGTCAGTTTATTATTTTGCTGGCATTGATAGCGCACGTTTTAAAAAACCTGTTTCACCTGGAGACCAGATTATATTGAATGTAAAAATTGATAGAATATTGAAGGGTATTTGGAAATACAAGGGTGTTGCTACCGTTGGCGATACTGTTGTTGCCGAGGCTGGTATGATGTGTATTTTAAAAAATATTTAATAATTAAATCATATAGATATGCTATTAAACTAAAGTGAATTATCTATGAAAAACAAAATACACGAAACAGCCATTATTGACCCTAAGGCTGAATTAGATAGTAGCGTAGAGGTTGGTGCTTATTCAATTATTGAGGCAGGGGTAAAAGTTGATGCTAACACGCGCATTGGCAGCCATGCTGTTATCAAAGGGCCGACTACCATCGGAAAAAATAATCACATATTTCAGTACGTTTCCCTGGGTGAACAGCCACAAGATAAGAAGTATATAGACGAACCTACAACACTAGAAATTGGCGATAACAATACCATCCGCGAGTTTTGTACCTTTAACCGCGGCACTACGCAGGACAAAGGCGTAACAAAGGTGGGTAATGATAACTGGATTATGGCTTATGTACATATTGCGCATGATTGCAATGTAGGCAATAACACGATACTAGCTAATAATACGTCTTTAGCTGGGCATGTAGACATCCATGATTTCGCTATTTTGGGGGGGTTCACTTTAGTCCATCAATTTTGCTTAGTGGGTGCACATGTAATTACCGCAGTAGGTTCTGTCGTATTCAAAGATATTCCTCCCTATGTTACGGCAGCTGGTTACGATGCAAAACCACATGGGATTAACGCAGAGGGCTTGAAAAGACGGGGTTTTGCTGCTGAAGAGATTACACAAATTAAACGCGCATATAAAGCTTTATATCGTAATAGTTTAAGCTTAGAAGAAGCAAAAAAAGAGCTTGTAACCATGCATGAAGAATGTGAAAAAGTTAAACTATTATCAGACTTTCTTAACCGATCAAAACGCGGCATTATCCGCTAAAAGACAGTATGCCAAAAATTGCAATTGTGGCTGGAGAGGCCTCAGGGGATTTGCTTGGAGGCCATTTAATTGACGCGCTCAATAAACAGCGTAGTGATTTAACGTTTTTTGGTATTGCTGGCCCAAAAATGATCGATGCAGGCGCAAAAACGCTATTTCCAATGGAAAGGCTTTCTGTTCGCGGTTATTTTGAAGTGCTGAAGCACTTGTATGGTTTGGTTAGGCTACGTAAAAGTCTACTTAAACAAATTATTGCAGAAAAGCCCGATGTTTTTATAGGGATTGATGCGCCAGATTTCAATTTTTGGCTTGAACGCAAACTTAAAAAATATGGTATTCCTACCATTCATTATGTAAGCCCATCAATTTGGGCGTGGCGTGGTGGTCGTATTCGCAAAATCAAACGTGCTGTCACACATATGTTGGCGCTATTTCCATTTGAACCCGCTTTATACGAGGCTGTAAACATGCCGGTTACTTATGTAGGGCACCCACTGGCAGATGAGTTGCCACTTAAGCCAAATGTTAAAGCTGCTCGCAAAATTCTTAAGTTAAAACAAGACGACTTTGTCATTGCAATGCTACCGGGCAGCAGACAATCAGAAGTACAGCAACATGCGGAATTGTTTGTTCAAACTGCTGAATTGATGAGCTGTTACCATAAACAAGCTAAATTCCTCGTGCCACTCATTACACGTGAAACACGTAATATGTTCGAAAAAGCATTAAGCAAAAATGGCAACCAGGCATTAAAAATGCAATTGCTATTCGGCCATTCACACGATGTAATGGAAGCTGCAGATTTTGTAATTGTTGCATCAGGCACTGCAACATTAGAAGCAGCCTTATTGAAACGCCCAATGATTATTACTTATCGTATGTCTCAGGTAAGTTGGTGGCTACTTAAACCTATGCACTATCTGCCTTACGTTGGCCTGCCGAATGTATTAGCAAACCGTTTTGTCGTCCCTGAACTACTACAAAAAGAAGCGACAGCTGAAAAGCTTACTGAAAAAATGAATGCCATGCTTGAAAATGTAGAAAATATAAAAGAGATTAAAAAAGAATTTACCAAAATGCATCGGCTACTGAAGCAAGGCGGGGCTAAAAAAGCAGCAGAAGTCGTCTGTTCGTACTTGCCATGAAGCAATTAATTTGTGGTGTTGATGAAGCTGGGAGAGGGCCGTTAGCAGGCGCAGTGTACGCAGCCGCTGTTATTTTAGATCCAGCTCACCCAATAGAAGGCCTTGCTGACTCTAAAAAAATCACTGAAAAGAAGCGAGATGTGCTTACCAAAGAGATCAAACAACGGGCATTGGCTTGGGCCATTGCTAGTAGCAGCGTAGAAGAAATTGATGACATTAATATCCTTCAGGCAAGCTTGCTTGCAATGAAGCGAGCAATTGAAACGATGCAAATGCAATATAGCGATGGTTTAAGTGGCCACGATATATTGGTACAAGTGGATGGCAATCAATGTCCAAAAGTGAGCTTACCGTGTGAAGCCATCGTAAAAGGGGATAGTAAAGTCCAGGCGATTTCAGCCGCTTCTATATTGGCGAAGACAGCACGTGATGCAAATCTTTATGAATTAGATAAACAATACCCGATGTATGGTTTTGCACAACACAAAGGCTACCCGACAAAATCTCATATGGAATCATTACTGCAATATGGTGTGTCACCAGTGCACAGGCGTAGCTATGCACCTGTTCGCAAGCTACTTGCGGCTTTGTAGTATAGACAGCATTTTTCTTATCAAGATTCTGCCAACAGTAAAAACACGGTAGGTTTTTTGTGTAAATCTGGCAACTTGGCTTGCTTCCAAGCCCGCACACGTTTCGTGACAATATACTCATCGGGCAGGCTGATGTTGCATGCGACACATAACGCTGTCTCACTATCACAATTATTTAAGATGTCTTCTAGCATATGCTGATTACGAAAGGGTGTTTCGATAAAAATCTGTGTTTCTTTCTGTGGCCGCGATCGATGCTCGATCATTTTCAACTCTTTAACACGTGTAGCTTTGTCTGCTGCTAGGTAACCTAAGAAGGTGAAGCGCTGTCCGTTGAGCCCTGAGGCCATCAAGCTTAATAAAATTGAGCTAGGGCCTACTAATGGAATGATACGAACGCCTTTCTTATGTGCCAATGCAGCTACTTTAGCGCCAGGGTCAGCAATACCAGGACAGCCTGCATCACTCATTAACCCGACATCTTTACCTGAAAGCAATGAATCAAGTAGCTTTGCTACGTCTTTATCACTTGTGTGCTTATTAAGTGTGTTAAGTGTGATTTCACGTATGGGGATTTTATGCTTGATTGCACCTAAAAAGTGTCGGGCCACCTTTTGATTCTCAACTATAAATTCATCGAGTTGTTGGGCGATGCTAACAACATCAGCGGGTAACACTTGACTGATGTTGTCGGCACCCAACGTGACAGGGATAAAATAAAGCGTGCCAAATTGAGTCGACATTAATACTTAACTATTGCACGATAAGTGAGTTTAGTTTTGCCTTCAGCAGGAATTTTTATTTTCCATTGTGCCATATGGCTGTTAATTTTCTTATGCCGAGCGCTTTCAGAAAGAATTCTCCAGTCACCGCCAATAGGTTCCTGCACAGTGACGGTAACAGGCACTTTTTTAGCATTTTTAAGTGTTATTTCAAAAGACGTTTTAAATTCTCGATTGGATACTTTTTTAAAGTCGGTTTGTTTTTTGTCGGCCGTAACATCAAAAGCATTGCCTAATTTCAAGCGGACTATTTCATTTTTTGGCGTATGGTCAATGCTATCTTCACCCACAAACTGTGCGTTGCCTAGGCTATCTTTTTTATAGACCCGCATAATACCTTTGGGCAGCGGCATGCCTAGTTTAGAGGCTTTTTTATTAACAAACTGAATGTAGACCCCCACCTTCATTTTTGTGCGAATTTGATCGTATTGGCTACGGTAGTAGTGTTGCGCACCATGTAAGACTAGTTCTTTTGTTGTTGGGATGCTGCTGGCAGATAACAAAGCCACTTGTTTTGTTTGGTTTTCTTTAATTGTAGTAGGGCGTTGCAAGCTATATAAATGGAATTCTAATAAGCCTTCTTGCGACATGGGAGCATCAGCTTCTGCCTTCATCATGTCACTTCGCATATTTCTCGACTTGGCACGGCTTCTGTGTCTTTGTACGCGGTTGACATCACCTGCCACTAATTGCAACTTGGCTTCTTTATAGCTAGCACCACTGGTGTTAGTTAGCGTTACCCATCCGGATAAATCTAATCGGTTTTCTTTATCATTTAACTCAGCAACATAATCTGCTTTCCAGCCTAGCCCCCCAGTTAAATAGCTAAGTTCTACGGTTTGATTTTGCGTGCCTTTGTTATTTAGTTGTGTAATTAAAGTAGGGCGGTCGCGCAGGTTGGCAGGTACATCATCATAAACAATACGTCCTGGCATACCCGTTTCTATCCTGTTGCCAATTTTAAGCACAACGCCGTTATTAGCAGAAAGTACAGTGGCTTTTTCTGATGTTTCTGCACCTGTTGCTGGGTTTGTTTTGATAATAGTGACTACTTTACCCACGTATTTTTCTAACATTTTAGTTGGGGTGAGTAAGTCAAAGTCAAAGTTTTGTTCGAAAAGCGACAAACTCCCTGGTGCATTAATGCTACGGAGGATAGCCGTTTCAGGACGCATTTGTGCGCTGACATCACGCATTGCGACAGCGTTAAAACCTCTTTTTAAACTAATCTTGCGGGTGTCTTTGACCAGCGCCAAGTTACCATTGTAAATGGTGACAGCAACACCCTGCTGATCTTTTAAAGTGCTGCGCAGTTCTGCTGCATAGGTACAAAGCATTATTGAGGGCACTATGATTAGGCCAAGTTTAGATAGAAGGGCGACAAACTTTTTATTGCACATATTTTTCTCCAGTTATTAAGTTAGCGATTGTTAGTAATCGACGTACTTAATACTTACACGTGGCGACCCGTGAGATGGGGTTAAAATTATATTACGTTAATATTTTCATTTTGTAGCATGCTGATTAACTTAATTAGAGGTAAGCCAATAAGTGCATTAGGATCCTCGCCTATCATACGCGCTATAAGCGCAATACCTAAGCCTTCAGATTTTGCACTGCCTGCGCAATGGTAGGGTTGTTCTTTATTGAGATAGCTTTCTATTTGCTCATCACTAAGCTGTCTAAATTTCACCAAATTAGGGACCACCTGTGCTTGCATATTGCCGCTATCAGCATTAAATAAACATAGTGCGCTATGAAAGGTGACTTCTTTACCACGCATTTTACGCAACTGTTTAGTTGCATTGCTATGATTGAGCGGTTTGCCTAATTGCTCACCATCTAAGGTGGCTACTTGGTCACAACCAATAATAAGCGCATGTGGATACTCTGCGCCAACTTTTCTCGCCTTTTCTTGAGAGAGTCTAAGTGCTATTTCTTGTGGCTTTTCATTCTCAAGTGCTGTTTCATCCACATGTGGCGACACCGTGTTAAAAGGTATTTGTAATCTTTGTAACAATTCGCGTCTATAAGCAGAAGAAGACGCTAGGATGAGGGTTTGTTTCATGCACTAAATACCTTGAAATTGAAAGTTAAAAAAAGCCGACAGCATTTGAACTGTCGGCTTATCATTATTGAATGATTAACCGTTTACTCTGGCTGAATTTCTAATAAAGTTTCATCAGGTGTAACAGTATCGCCTTTTTGAACATTTAATGAAACCACAGTTCCTGCCGTTGATGCTTGAATTTCATTTTCCATTTTCATGGCTTCAATCACCAAGACGGCATCTCCAGCTTTTACTTTGTCACCAACACTCACTTTAAGCGCAACAATGGTGCCTGGCATTGCTGTTGTTATGCAGCCTTTGTGACTTGGGCGTGGGCGGCCACTGCTGTTAGATTCTTTCTTCTTCACGGTGGCGCCACTAGAACCGCCGCTTGTCAGCTCGATTTCACTTAATGTTTCCACTAACACTTCTTCTGCAACGCCATCGACTGAAACGTACATAGGACGTTTTTCTTCACCTTCATGACCGCTGCCTGTTAGCTTAATATGGAAAGTTTCTCCATGTAATGTAACGTTAAACTCATTAGGGGCGTAGCGAGGCGCGCTTGCATGCACCTCGTCTTTTGACAACAGCGGCTCTGGTACCAGTGAGTTTGCATTGCGCTCTTGTAAGAATGTTTCTCCAATATCAGGGAACATAGCGTAAGTCAGTATATCTTCATCATTCTTAGCAATTCGTTCAACATCTGTTGCTAGCTTGGTCATTTCCGGCTCCAGCATATCAGCAGGGCGACAAGTGATTGCCTCTGCATCACCTATGGCTTTCTTTTTCACCTCTGCGTTCACCTCTGTAATGGGCTTGCCATACTGTCCCAAGAAATAGTTTTTAACTTCATTGGTAATCGTTTTATACCGTTCACCTGTTAATACATTTAAGACTGCTTGCGTACCAACAATTTGTGATGTTGGTGTCACCAAAGGCGGGTAACCTAAATCTTTACGTACGCGAGGAATTTCGTCTAGTACAGCGTTCATTTTATCAAGTGAGCCTTGGTCTTTTAGCTGATTGCTCAAATTAGAAATCATGCCGCCAGGCACTTGGTTAGTTAACACACGCGTATCTACGCCTGTGTAATTACTCTCAAATTGCCAGTACTTTTTACGCACCTCGCGGAAAAACTCACTCACTTCTTGTACTGCGCCAATATCTAAACCTGTGTCATATTCAGTCCCTTGTAATGCAGCGATAATACTTTCAGTTGTCGGATGACTGGCGCCTTCACTAAAGGCTGAGTTGCAAGTGTCAATAATTGTTGCACCATGCTCAATGCCTCGCATGAGGTTTAAGCTCGCCAACCCCGAAGTGGCGTGGCTATGTAAATGGATAGGGATGCTAATGGCTTTACTCAATGCTTTAACTAATTCTTCGGTTGTTTGTGGCGTCAACAAACTCGCCATATCCTTGATTGCCAGGGTGTCGCAACCCATCGCTTCCAATTCTTTTGCAAGCTCAACATAATGCGCTACATCATGTGCTGGGCTAGTTGTGTAGCTAATCGTGCCTTCAGCCGTTTTTTTTGCTTTTTTAACCGCTTCAATAGACGTTCTTAGATTGCGCATATCGTTCATCGCATCAAAGATACGGAACACGTCCACGCCATTATCTGCCGATCTTTGCACAAAGGCTTTTACTACATCATCAGAATAATGACGGTAACCTAACAAGTTTTGACCACGCAACAGCATTTGAATCCGGCTGTTTGGCAACGCTTTACGTAATTTTTGCAAGCGTTCCCAAGGGTCTTCTTTCAAAAAGCGCACACAGGCATCAAATGTTGCGCCACCCCACGCCTCCAATGACCAGAAGCCAATTGAATCTAGCTTGGAGCAAATTGGTAGCATGTCATCGGTACGCAAGCGTGTCGCAATCATGCACTGATGACCGTCACGTAAAACCAGCTCTGTAATGTTTATTTTTTTCATAATTAAAACTCTTTAATAATTAATGCTTAAATGCCATTGTGTGATGCAATTGCTGCAGAGATTGCTGCGGCAATCAATTCTGGTGGTAATTGTACTGCGTAATTTGTTAACTCAGGATGCGCTTCAACAAACCCAGTATTAAACTTACCTTCTCTAAACTCCTGGTGCTTCATAATCTCTTGGTAGTAAGGAATAGTGGTTTTAACCCCGTAGACTTCCATATCATCTAATGCACGACGGCCGCGCTCTATCACTTTTTCCCAGTCAAGTGCCCAAACAGTGAGCTTTGCACACATTGAGTCGTAGTATGGAGGAATGACGTAACCAGTGTAGATGGCTGCATCCATACGCACACCTGGCCCGCCAGGAGAGTAGTAACGTGTGATTTTACCAAAACTAGGTAGGAAGTCGTTTTTAGGGTCTTCTGCATTGATACGGTACTCCATCGCAAAGCCACGGTAGGTGATTTCGCTTTGTTTGTAGTTTAAATTCAAGCCATAAGCGATGCGTATTTGCTCTTGTACAATGTCCACGCCAGTAATGGCCTCTGTGATGGTGTGTTCCACTTGTAACCGTGTGTTCATTTCCATGAAATAAAACCGGTTATCCGCATCTAATAAAAATTCTACCGTGCCGGCATTTCGGTAGCCCACAGCCTTGGCTGCTTTTACCGCTAAATTGCCAATATGTTCACGTTGGTTTTTTGATAGCTGAGGGGAGGGTGCTATTTCAATGAGTTTTTGATTGCGTCTTTGGATTGAGCAATCGCGCTCGTATAAATGTATCACATTCCCTTTGTTGTCAGCCAGAATTTGTACTTCAATGTGTTTTGGATTGACAATACATTTTTCTAAAAACACTTCAGGTTGGCCAAAAGCTTTAGTGGCTTCGGAAATCACACGATCGTAATTATTTAACAACTCCGCTTCACTATCGCAACGGCGTATACCTCTTCCACCGCCACCATTAGTCGCTTTTAGCATCACAGGGTAACCAACTTTCCCCGCTAAAACCACGGCTTCCTCTACGTTGGCTAAGTTGCCCTCGCTACCAGGCGTACAGGGAATGCCTGCTTTTGTCATCGCTGCTCTAGCTTGAATTTTGTCGCCCATTTGACGGATGACTGCACCGCTAGGGCCAATAAAGGCTATGCCGCGTCGCGCACATATTTCTGCTAAATCAGGATTTTCAGATAAAAAACCGTAGCCAGGGTGAAGTGCATCACAACCAGAAGCTGTCGCAATGTTCACAATGTTGTGCGCATTTAAATAGCCTGCGACTGGATCAGCACCTAAGCTATAGGCTTCATCAGCTTTCTTAACATGCAAAGCTCGTCGATCTGCATCAGTGTAAATGGCCACAGATATAATGCCCATCTCGGAACAGGCACGTACAATACGAACTGCGATTTCTCCGCGATTTGCTACAAGAATTTTTTTGAACACACTAACGCCTTATCTTAAACTTTCTAACCCACGGATTGTATCATGCAGATACTTCCTGCAAAATACCAAAGCAGGTAAAATCCAAGTAATGATCAACAAATCGTAAATTTAAATTAGATGAAGCCCGTATTGATTAACAATTTAGAAATAGCAAAAAGCCGAGAGACAATATCAGGTCAAATTCAACTATCTGAATGTAAAAGGCTAATCGAATTGCTTGTAAAGAATAGTGTAAAAGAACAAAGCGTCAGCTATTCATTGGAAGGAATGATGAAAAAGTTTCACCTTCCTAGTTTATATTTGGCAATTAACACAACGATGCCCGTTATATGTCAGCGCTGCTTGATCGAAATGAAGCTCGACCTGTCATTGACGTTTGATTACGTCGTTAGTGAAGCTGAGCCAGAAGCATTTGATGGTAATGAAGATGCTGATTGGCTAGAAAAATCACGTGAAATGGACTTGAATGCGTTAATAGAGGACGAGCTGCTGATGGCGATTCCTTTAGCGCCAACACACAGTCATGATTGCAAACCTACTCAAACGGAGAGTGGTGAAAAACATAACCCTTTTGCTGTTTTAAAAAAACTCAAGGGAAAAAGCTAAAACTTTAGTTTACACAGGTGCTACAAATAGATTATTATTATAGATTGGCTATTCAGAACGTTGTTTTAGCAGAATCAATTTTAAGCTTGGAGCATTAACATGGCAGTTCAGCAAAATAAAAAGTCACCTTCAAAACGTGGCATGCACCGCTCACATGATTCCTTAGTGAATCCACCATTGGCCATTGAGCCTACAACAGGTGAGGTGCATTTGCGTCACCATGTTAGTCCTAGTGGATTTTACCGTGGCCGCAAAGTGATGTCGGCTAAAGGCGAATAAACCCTTACAAATAAACCCTTTATTGGTATCGTTAGAAGTTGATTCAATTTTTAGTCCCTGATAAATGCGCCGCGCTTATTCATATAGCGCGGCGTTTGTTTGTTTGTCGTAAATACAAACCAACAATTGACAATTATCTTCACATCACTTCAAATATGCTCTAGAAGTAAATCATTGGGTGCACAAAATGGATATCACACTAGCAATTGACGCAATGGGTGGCGATCATGGGCCGCATGTTACCGTCCCTGCGGCACTAAAAATATTAGCAGAAGATAGTCAGCTAAATATCGTGTTGGTTGGCTTGGAAGAGGTTATTCTAGCTGAGTTAAAGGCGCATAAAGCCACGACTAGCTCACGATTACGTATCCATCATGCTAGTGAAGTTGTCTTGATGGATGAATCTCCACAAAGCGCACTAAAAAATAAAAAAGATTCATCAATGCGTGTCGCCATCAACTTAACTAAGAACGGCGAAGCTAATGCCTGCGTAAGCGCGGGTAATACCGGTGCATTAATGGCCACAGCACGTTTCGTATTAAAAACCTTACCTGGCATTGAACGCCCAGCCATTGCATCTGTGCTACCGTCAGAAAATGGCAGTACTTATATGCTGGATTTGGGTGCGAATGCAGATTGTACAGCTGAACAATTGTTGCAATTTGCCGTGATGGGTGCCATGTTGGTCAGTAGCGTAGAGCACAAACCAAATCCTTCAATTGGTTTGTTGAATATTGGCTCAGAAGACATGAAAGGCAATGAGGTTGTGAAGCGCACAGGGGAGCTTTTGCGAGAAAGCCACTTAAATTTTTATGGTAATGTTGAAGGCGATGACATTTTCAAAGGAACGGTAGATGTTGTCGTTTGTGATGGCTTTGTTGGCAATGTAGCGCTAAAAACAACAGAAGGCTTGGCCCATATGATGGGGAAGTTTTTGACGCAAGAGTTTAAGAAAAACTGGCTAACTAAATTAATGGCGTTAGGCGCCATGCCCGTGCTTAAAGCATTTAAGAAGCGTTTAGACCCTCGCCGATATAATGGTGCAAGCTTTTTAGGCTTGCGTGGTGTCGTCGTTAAAAGTCATGGTGGCGTTGATAGCTTTGGGTTTTATCATGCAATACATGTGGCAATCGAAGAGGCTAGAAATGGCGTCTTGCGCCGTATTACTGAGCAGCTGGAGGTTGAACATATCCAATCTATTAAGGCAGCAACTTCTGAGACAGAAAGTAAATAAATATAAAAATGACTAATTCAAGAATTGCTGGCACAGGTAGCTATTTACCATCAAAAATACTCTCAAACAAAGATTTAGAGTCGTTGGTAGACACGACAGATGAATGGATTTATTCCCGTACAGGTATTCGTGAGCGTCATATCGCCGCACCAGATGAATTAACTAGTGATTTGGCAACCAATGCTGCTAAAAAAGCCATTGAAAGCGCAAACATCCATGCAGGCGAAATTGACCTTATTATTGTCGCTACAACCACACCAGATAAGGTGTTCCCTAGTGTTGCAACCATGGTGCAACGTAAATTAGGTTTAACAGACTGTCCGGCATTTGATATACAAGCAGTCTGTAGTGGTTTTGTTTATGGGCTTAGCACTGCTGATAACTTTATTAAAGCCGGTGCAAGCAAATGCGCGCTAGTGATTGGTGCTGATACGATTTCCAAAATTACCGACTATACAGATAGAGGTAATTGTATTTTATGGGGCGATGGTGCTGGTGCCGTAATCCTGCAAGCCTCTAAAGAGGTAGGGGTTATTTCTACACACCTTCATGCAAATGGCAATTATGAAAGCATGTTGCATGTGCCGAGAAATGCAGATGGACAAGATACCATAACGATGGAAGGTAATGCGGTCTTTAAAATGGCTGTGAATACGCTAGATAAAATTGTCGATGAAACCTTGGCCGCCAATAATATGCAAAAATCAGACATTGATTGGCTAGTGCCGCATCAGGCAAATATTCGCATTTTACAAGCAACCGCCAAAAAGCTAAACATGGATATGGACAAAGTGGTGGCTACAGTAGAAACACATGGCAATACTTCAGCCGCTTCAATCCCACTTGCGTTGGATACTGCCGTGTCTGATGGACGTATTAAACGGGGCGAAATTATTTTAATGGAAGCTTTTGGTGGTGGTTTTACTTGGGGTTCAGCATTAGTTAAGTTCTAACTATTCAATTAGATAAAATATTTTTTTAAAGTAAATTATGACCAAAATAACACTATTATTTCCAGGCCAGGGTTCTCAATCTGTTGGCATGATGGCGGGACTTTTAGACCTAGCCATTATTAAAAAGACTTTTACCGAAGCTTCTGATGTTTTAGGCGTGGATTTCTGGAAAATGGCGACAGAAGATAATGATCTGTTAAATCTAACGCAGCATACGCAACCGTTAATGCTAACAGCAGGTGTTGCTACCTGGCGCGCTTACCAAGAGGCCGACGGTCCAGCCCCTGCCTTTCTAGCTGGCCATAGCTTGGGTGAATACTCAGCTTTAGTGGCAGCAGAAGCGATTAGCTTTGGTGACGCCTTGCCGCTAGTGAAGTTTCGTGCAGAAGCCATGCAAAGCGCTGTACCTGAGGGCGTTGGCGCAATGGCTGCAATTCTTGGTTTAGAAGATGCTGTTGTGAATGAAGTTTGTGCCACAAGCGCAGAGGGTGAGGTCTTGGAAGCAGTTAATTTTAACTCGCCAGGGCAAGTCGTCATTGCTGGCAACAAAGCTGCCGTTGAGCGTGGCATGACACTAGCTAAGGAGAAGGGGGCTAAACGAGCACTACCATTGCCAGTGAGTGTACCGTCACACTGTGCCTTAATGAAGCCAGCTGCAGAACAATTGGCAGCGTATATCAAAGATGTGCAAATTAACACTCCTAAAATTACTGTCATCCATAATGCTGACGTCGCGTTTTATACTGAGGCCAGTAAAATTAAAGATGCATTAGTTCGTCAGTTACATTCTCCAGTACGTTGGGTAGAAACCATTCAAGTGTTGCATAATCAAGGTGTTAATAAAGCGGCAGAGTGTGGACCAGGTAAAGTGTTGGCTGGTTTAACAAAACGCATTGTTAAAGAGTTGCCCTGTACAGCACTGATCAATGCTGATGCGATTACAAAATTTAATATATAAATACAATCAACTATCGATATAAAAAGGTTTATTCATGTCATTAAAAAATGAAATTGCTTTAGTAACAGGCGCTAGTCGTGGCATTGGTGCCGCCATAGCACAAACATTGGGTAAGCAGGGTGCTGTTGTTATTGGCACAGCGACTTCTACATCAGGTGCCGATAAGATTACAGCAGCGCTTAGTGCTGCTAACATAAAAGGTATGGGCATTGCGCTAGATGTCAATAATACAGAACAAATTGAAACGGTTTTAAAAACAATAACTGGTCAGTTCGGTCATGTGAACCTTTTAATTAATAATGCAGGCATCACTAAAGATACGTTAATGATGCGCATGAGTGATGATGATTGGGAGACGGTTATCGCAACAAACTTAACCTCTGTATACCGTATGAGCAAGGCAGTATTACGCCCGATGATGAAGGCAAGAGCTGGCCGTATCATCAGCATTTCTAGTGTGGTTGGTCATATGGGTAATGCGGGTCAAACAAATTATGCCGCAGCAAAAGCAGGTATGGCAGGCGTTACTAAATCATTAGCTGCTGAAGTAGGCAGCCGTGGGATTACTGTGAATTGTGTTGCACCAGGCTTTATTGAAACGGACATGACGGCAAAATTGCCCGAAGATATCAAAAAACAAATGCTTGGACGTGTGCCACTAGGCCGCTTAGGTAATGTGGATGAGATTGCTGCAACTGTCGCTTTCTTGGCATCTCCAAGCGCGGCGTATATTTCAGGTGAAACTATTCATGTCAATGGGGGCATGTATATGGCGTAGATAGAATAGTAATTATTTTTTTGTATTCTTGCAGAGTTTTGCTAGAATACGCTCTTAGCCGGATAAGCTAATTTTTAATCAAAGGGGTAAATGGATGTCTGACATCGAACAACGTGTTAAAAAAATTGTAGTAGAACAATTAGGTGCTAAAGAAGAAGATGTGAAAAATGCATCATCATTCGTAGATGATTTAGGTGCTGATTCGCTCGATACTGTTGAACTTGTAATGGCTTTGGAAGAGGAGTTTGATACTGAAATTCCTGATGAAGAAGCAGAAAAGATCACAACCGTACAACTTGCTATTGACTATATCAATACAAACCTCAAATAAATTCAAATTAATCGGCTCTTGTAAAAGAGCGGGTTTTTAAATATGTCTAAACGTAGAGTTGTTATTACAGGCTTAGGCGTCGTTTCCCCTGTTGGAACAGGGGTTTCTACGGCTTGGAAAAATTTGATTGCGGGGAAATCTGGTATTGCTCGTATTACCAAATTCGACCCGAGTAGCTTTTCATCTCAGATAGCCGGGGAAGTTAAAGACTTTAACGTTGATGACTTTATCCCAGCAAAAGATGCGCGCCGTATGGATACCTTTATCCAATATGGGTTAGCTGCTGGCATTGAGGCCTTCAACGACAGTGGGTTGGTCGTCACTGAAGAAAATGCAGTGCGCATGGGAGTCGAAATTGGCTCAGGCATTGGTGGGCTGGGTACGATTGAAGCCACTAACGACAGCTACGATAGCGGTGGGCCACGTAAAATTTCACCCTTCTTTATTCCAGGCACTATTATTAATATGATTTCTGGCAATTTAAGCATTATGCTTGGATTGAAAGGGCCAAATGTTGCTATTGTGACTGCTTGTACGACAGGTACACACTGCATAGGTGATGCGGCACGTATGATTGAGTATGGCGATGCTGACGTGATGGTTGCAGGTGGTGCGGAAGCGGCAATTACAGAGTTATCTGTTGGTGGTTTTGCTTCAGCACGTGCATTATCTAGCCGAAATGACGACCCTACTACGGCAAGTCGTCCTTGGGATACTGAGCGTGATGGTTTCGTGATGGGCGAGGGTGCAGGGGTTATGGTGCTAGAAGAATATGCGCACGCTAAAGCACGTGGTGCAAAAATCTATGCTGAGTTGGTTGGTTACGGCATGAGTGCCGATGCCTTTCATATGACAGCACCGAATATGGATGGCCCTCGTAGGTCTATGGTAAACGCATTAAAGAACGCTGCCGTTAATGTAGACCAAGTAAATTTCATGAATGCACATGGCACGTCCACACCACTAGGTGATACCAATGAGTCTAATGCAATTAAAGAAACGTTTGGTGATCATGCGTACAAGCTTGTTGTCAATTCAACCAAATCAATGACAGGCCACTTACTTGGTGGTGCAGGGGGACTAGAATCTGTATTTACAGTCCTTTCTATTTACAATCAAATTTCACCGCCTACCATTAACATTTTTAATCAAGACCCAGACTGTGACCTCGACTATTGTGCCAATACGGCTCGCGATATAAAAATAGATTATGCACTTAAAAATAATTTTGGTTTTGGTGGTACAAATGGGTCTTTAGTCTTTAAGAAAGTGTAAAACAGCACTTTCTTAAAAAGCCCGTGCAATCAATGTGACGGGCTTTTTTGTTGATCGCTGCTATGGTTTAATAGCGTCTATGGAAACGCACCAAGCAACACTAGTCAATGGTAGCTTTAATACAGTCATTCCAGCGCTCGATCGAGGGCTCGCTTATGGTGATGGGGTTTTTAGAACATTGAAAATAGTTAATGGCATACCTGTTCATTGGCCAAATCATTATCAAAAACTTGTCGAAGACTGTAGTGCTATCGGTATTGTATGCCCTAGTGCGGACTTGTTTATTAGTGATTTTAAACAGATGTTTTTTACTGAAGACTCCGTAAGTGTTGCTAAAATCATTGTGACACGCGGGGAAGGGGAACGTGGATATAAACCCTCCGCAATTACTGCCCCTTTGCGCGTCACGATCAAATCTAATTTTCCTGAATATCAAGAGAGTTACTTTAACGAGGGTGTGCACCTTTATTTATGTGAAACCCGTGTAAGTACACAGCCTAAATTAGCAGGGGTAAAGCATTTGAATCGCCTTGATAACGTGCTAGCGCGGATGGAATGGAATGATCCGCAATTGGTTGACGGTTTAATGCTCAGCGTTGATGGGAATGTTATAGAATGTACTGCTGCTAATATTTTTGCTCGTTTTGGAAATTTACTATTGACCCCTAAATTAAATACTTGTGGCGTTTCTGGGATTACCCGTAAGCAGATCTTGGCACATGCACATACATTAGAACTTAATACAAAGATCGAAACAATGGATTTAAAACGGCTGCTGAGTGCGGATGAAGTTATTATTTGCAATAGCTTATACGGCGCTTGGCAAGTGCGGTCATTAGCCAATAAAAAATGGAAGGAACAGCCTCTTGCAGCTAATATTAGAGGATTTTTAAGCCCATGATACGGATAACAAAAGTTTTTGTGCTGGTCGCCTGTATCGTCACGTTATGTTCAGCAATCTGGATGGGATTTTATGCAAAAATGCCATTAAACATAACAGTGACATCGCAATCGGTGAACATTAAGCCCAATAGTGGCCTATCTAGCATTGCAAATCAACTGGTAACACAAGGCGTGATTAAACAAGCTTGGCCATTTAAGGCATTAGCAAGGCTGCTGGGGAAGGAGTCCTTGCTTAAGGCTGGCGACTACCATTTAAAGAAAAATATCACGCCACATGCGTTGTTGCTGGCGCTAGCAAAAGGCGGCCAAACAAGACAAGGAAAAATTACTTTTATTGAAGGTAAAACATTTAAAACAATACGTCAAAAACTGCTCAAAAATGATTTAATTAAAAACACGATTAAAGACTTGTCCGACACTGAAGTCATGACACTGATAGGTGCGAATAAAAAACATCCTGAAGGTTTGTTTTTTCCAGACACCTATCACTTTGATAAAAATACAAAAGATATCGCTCTTTTAAAGCGTGCCTATACTGCGATGCAAGATAAACTAGCGGTCGCGTGGCAGGAAAGAGCATCAGGACTACCCTATAAAAACAGTTATGAAGCTTTAATTATGGGCTCTATCATTGAAAAAGAAACAGGGAAGGGGTCTGAGAGACCTACAATAGGGGGCGTATTTGTGAATCGTCTAAGAATCGGTATGCGTTTACAAACAGACCCTACTGTAATTTATGGTATGGGCGACAAGTTTGACGGTAATATACGCCGTAAAGACTTGCGAAAAGACACTACTTATAATACCTATACGAGATATGGCTTGCCTCCTACGCCTATTGCCACAACGAGTTTAGCCTCTATAGAGGGTGCCTTACACCCTGAAAAAACAAAATCTTTGTATTTTGTAGGCAAAGGTGATGGTAGCCATGCATTTTCAAGTACATTAGCTGAACACAATCGTGCAGTGCGAAAATACCAGCTTAAACGTTAACCAGGTTCAGATTGAGAATGGAAGATTTGTTAAATAAAAAAGGTAAATTTATTACGCTAGAGGGTATGGATGGTGCAGGGAAAAGCACACATATTCCAAACATCGTAAACCAGTTACAAAGTAGCGGCGCTCAAGTTGTTAGTACGCGTGAGCCTGGAGGTACCGTATTAGGGGAGGACTTGAGAGATTTATTGCTACAAAAGCCCATGCACCCTGAAACTGAAACTTTATTGATGTTTGCCGCTAGGCGGGAACATATTGCCGAAGTGATTGCCCCTGCGCTAGCAAGGGGTGATTGTGTTGTTTCTGATCGATTTACAGATGCTACTTATGCTTACCAGGCGGGCGCTAAAGAAGTGCTTATAGATAAAATTGCCCAACTAGAGACTTGGGTACAGGGGCAACTGCAACCAGATTTTACATTGTTATTTGATGTGCCTGTTGAAGTGAGTCTACAACGACTTGCCGCTGCACGCACACCTGACAAGTTTGAGAGAGAGGGTGCAGCGTTTTTTGAAAAATTGCGTAATGCCTACTTAGATCGCGCTAAAAACAATCCTGTGCGTTTCCGTGTGATTAATGCTAACCAAGCATTAGAAGAAGTGAGGAATAAAGTTAAAGTAATTATTGAAGAAATAATTTTAACTAACTAATATATAAAGATTATGTATAGCTGGCAAAACACACAATGGCGTAACATCATGCAACGAAAAGACGCGCTACCTCACGCTATTTTGCTGCGTGGTCGTATGGGTGTAGGCAAACATGATTTTGCTGTTAATCTCTCAAAAGCACTCCTTTGTGAGCGACTAGATGCTAGTCAACAGGCCTGTGGAGAATGCGCTAGTTGCAAGTGGCTGAACGAAGGCACGCACCCTGATTTTAAGCGCATTGCGCCAGAAGAAGATGGCGAAAGCCTATCCAAGAAAAAAACCTCAAAAAAGAGTCAGATATCAGTCGCACAAATTAGACAGCTTTATAACTACTTAAGCTTGACAAGCCATCAAGTAGACGGTCGCCGCATTATACTGATATCACCTGCAGAAACATTAAATATTGCCTCTGCCAATGCACTGCTTAAAATACTCGAAGAACCGCCTGCTAACACGCTATTTTTATTGGTCGCTAGCCAGCCACAGCGGTTGCTACCGACCATTATTAGCCGTTGCCAAGCATTAGACTTGCCCATACCCACGAAAGAAGATGCCATTAATTGGCTAAAAAATCAGGGGGTAAGCAATCCAGAAGCGGCACTAGAATACGCTGGTGGTGCGCCGTTAAAAGCCTTTAGAATGCAAGCGCAACTGGAGTCCAATGCTGCGCTAATTAAGCAGTTGTCATTAGGGCATAAATTAGACCCTTTTGTTTCAGCACCGTCTTTTTTGGCTATTGGGATGGAGCAGGCTGTAGACATTATTCAAAAGTGGACATATGATCTTGTTAATTTTAAATTAACTCAACATTCACATTATCATTCACAGCAAGTAAGCGCTATGCAAATGCTATGCAAATGCGTAAACTTAGAAGTCTTGTTACGTTTTCAACGTAGCTTAGTGGAAGTTAAAAACGCTGCAAATCATCCGCTTAGCAATGAAATGCAATTGGAAAATATT
>JAZGEZ010000008.1:0-3809 GCA_036479055.1 Methylophilaceae bacterium
TTTCTCTGTCTAGCACACGTAAAACAATATTCTCACCATGAATGGTCGGATGTGTAGACACCCTAAAATCAATTGGGCGCCCACATAAATTCATATTAATACGGCCATCTTGAGCTGAGCGAACTTCAGCAATATCCATCCCACTCACCACTTTTAATCGGACCGAAATGCCAGGCCAGTAGCTTTTATGCAAGCTACGTACTTGCTGTAGCACACCATCAATACGATAACGAATACGTAAAAACGCGAATTCAGGTTCAAAGTGAATATCTGAAGCACCCTTTTTCACCGCATCCATCAACAATGCACCGACTAAACGTACAACAGGCTGCGTGTACTCATCTTCTTCGGTTGTTAAGCTTTGGTAATCTATCTCACCTGTTTCAATTTCCCGTAAGATACCGTCAACAGATAGTTCATAATCATAAAACTGGTCGATATACTCTTCTAATTGTGCTTCTGCAGCTAGCACTGGTCTAAGTTGAACCTGCCCACCAAGCATTGCCCGCAGTTGGTCTAACGCGACGACATTAAACATATCCGCCATCGCGACAATCATAGTATTAGTCGATTCTTCGAATGCAACTGGCAACAAGTGATAACGGCGAGCAAAGTCTTCAGGCACCATTTTCAATGCATCACCATCAGCAACTACCGTTGTTAAATCTATACTTTCTTGGCCGATAGTATGCGCCACTAAATCACGCACCATGGTCTCAGTAACGAAACCTAAGCGAACAAGTTGCCGACCCAACGGAATGTTGTTTTGCTCTTGCTCAATTAATGCAATGCGCAACTGATCCTGGCTAATTAGCCCCTGTTGCACCATCAATTCGCCTAAGCGTAATTTACGTCTTTGTTCTGCCATAATTTATTTCTGTCATATGTATTATTTGTTTTTTTATTCAATGGATGAAATACGTGCTTTTAGTGCTACCGCATCGATCATTCTAGATTGACCTGCTTTTTGCAACGCTTCTTGATAATACGGCAATGCGACCTTAGACTTGCCAAGCTGATCTAAGCTCACACCTAAGTTAAATGCGTTTTCCGCACTTGGGTTAAACCGATAAGCATTGAAATACGCCGACTGTGCAGCTGGCCAAGCGCCTTGATTTGCATATAAATCACCTAAAGCAGCATGTAAGTTTGCATCACTCGGTGTTGTTGCCAGCATTGACTTAATATGACTTTCACCCCTTTGTGGTTGGCGCTCTTGTTGGATATTTAACAACCCTGCCTTTGCTACCTCATTTCTTGGCTCAACTTCCAGTACTCTACGATACCACCCGTTCGCATCCGCAATACGGCTTTGCCGCGTAGCGATTGCACCTAAACCTAGCATCGCATCTACATTAGGCCCATAACGTTTTAACACCTGCTTATAATCCTGCCTTGCTTGCGCATCATTGCCAGCGTTATAGGCATCATAAGCACGCATTAGAATTGGGTTCACGCCTGACGCTGTCTTTTTCTGCGTCACTTTAATTGATGCACTTTCTGATGCAATCCCTAGATCAGCTGACACTCTGCTTGAATGCGCCATACTTGTATTCGTATCAACGATTGTTTCATTAACTGTCAGCGTTTCCTCAATTGCTGGCTCCGCTCTATTTGGCATCAGTGTTGGTTCAGACTCTTTCTGCTTCTTTATTGCTTTATCCGCCGCTTGTGCAACGTTTTCTTGAAGCGGTTTAACTTCTGGCATTGGGGTGATAACTGGGTCAGCTAGCCCAGCCATCATCTCTGGCTCAACTATTTCAGGCTCTTCTAACACCGCTCGTTCATTAACTGCTGTTAACTCTGGCAATGGCTCGGGCATTTCTTGATTAACAACAGGCTTAGGCGGAATAACAATATCGGGAACATTGATGATAGATTGATACCAATAAGCTAATGCGCCCATTACACCTAAAGCAACTATCCCGATAATCAATGCTAATTTAGCTATTTGCTTCGGAGGCGCCGCCTGTTTGGCAGTAAACACATTCGCTGCTTGCGCTTGAGCGGGCATACGAGCGGCTTCTCCCGTGGCTATTTTAGTATCGGAATTGACAGCATCTGTGATTGTTGTTGTTTTTGCTGGCGCAGATTGTTGTGGAACCTCTACTGTAGAGCCTTTTAATGACTTAGTCCTTTCGCCAAGCTGGCTATCACCAGCCTTACCAGCAGCAACACCTACCTTAGGTTTTTTAGGTATATTTTCTTCGAGCGATAAAACCTGAGTAGTTTTGACACTTTTTGATTTAACTGGCTTGTCTGATTTTGATTTGACTTCTTCTTTCTTAGAAACAGCAACCTTAACTTGGGCTTTTTCTGCTTGCGCCTTATCCAATGCTTTTATTAATAAACTCATGGTCCACTTGACCCATTAATCAATTTGCTTCTTCTAGCGCTTTTTGCAATTGTTGCGCAGGCAAATATTTTTTGAAAGAATTTAATTCATCGCTTTCCAAGCTAGCATTACGAATGACCGTTGGGCGCAAGAAGATAACCAACTCTGTTTTTCTATTGGCATCATCTCTACCAGTAAATGCCTTACCGATACCAGGCACCTCCGCCAAACCTGGCACCTTATCTGAGTTCTTTCGAATTTCATCCTGCATCAGGCCGCCTAGTACTGCTGTATTACCACTATGGATTTGTAACACTGACTCCATTTCACGCACTTGTATTTCTGGAATCAGACTGGGAATAGTCAAGTTTGGATTCGGGTCTTGCTTAAAGCCCACTACACTCGAGATTGTTGGCCTAACATTAATATTAACGTTATCAGTATCGTTAATCTGTGGTGTCACACTCATCACCACCCCTACAGGCACGGTATTAGGCGTTGTTGTCACGGTAGATAGTATGCCGCCGCCTACAGAACCCTGTGACTGCTGTGCTTGCACGGTGAAATACACGATATTATTAACCACTTTTAAAACTGCGGTTTGGTTATTTAATACCATTAACTTAGGGCTTGATAAAACTTTTGTATCACCAAACTTTTTAAGCAATGTAATCGAAGCCGCGATATTACCGAGCGCGCTAGATGGATTAATATAACCAGCTACCAGCCCTGCCGATGAGGGAACACCCAATGCATTCGGGTTTCCTGCGGTAAACGCGCCTGTGTTCGTATTAAAGTTAACCCCTTTTGAACCCAGTGTTTGTCCAAATACGAAACCACTATTGGTTGCGCTATTGTTTAACCTACTCCAATCAATACCCGCTTGAAAACTATCACTTAGTTGCACTTCAACAATGGTCGCCTCAATGAGCACTTGCTTCTTAGCACTGTTCATCACTCTATCGATGAATTCTTGCACTTTTCCATGCTGCCTGTTCGTTGCACGCACACTAATCACACCTGTTTCAGGGTTTGCAATCACATTGGCCGCTAGTAATGTTCTATATTCTGAGCGTCGTTCATCACGCTGGTCTATTTGTCTTTTATTTTGCTGTGCCATTGCTTCCAACTCTTCATCAGTAGCGTTAGCATTGCTAGCATTATTTTCACTTAACGTTCCAAAACGCTTCACAATGACTTCTTTATCTGTTTCTGCTAACAAATCTTTAATGTTTTGTATCAAAGATTCCCATAAATGATTATTAGATTCGCTGGTGACAGCTGTACGTGAGCTATTATTCGCACCATTCCCTGAAGTATTGGTTGTTGTAGACTGCCCACCTGCACCAGTGCTTGCACTTTGACCCGTGCTAGAGATTTCAGTAGCTGACCCGATAAAGCTTTTTGTGTCTCGGCGCATATTCACATAATCAACTTTATAAAAGCGCAATTCTGGTTGATCTGGGGTAATGTA
>JAZGEZ010000009.1:0-3125 GCA_036479055.1 Methylophilaceae bacterium
GTATGCCTTCAGCGGTGGGTTACCAACCTACCCTAGCTGACGAGATGGGTAAACTACAAGAACGTATTACCTCTACTAAAGCAGGTTCTATTACGTCTATCCAAGCGGTATACGTGCCTGCAGATGACTTGACTGATCCATCACCAGCAACAACATTCCAGCATTTGGATTCTACCGTTGTGCTTTCCCGTGATATTGCTTCTCTTGGTATTTACCCTGCGGTTGATCCACTAGATTCATCTTCACGTCAATTAGATCCATTAGTGGTCGGTGAAGAGCATTATGAAGTGGCGCGTGGTGTACAACAAACATTACAACGTTATAAAGAGCTTCGCGACATTATTGCTATTTTGGGTATGGATGAGCTTTCACCAGAAGACAAGCTAGCCGTTGGTCGTGCACGTAAAATTCAACGTTTTTTATCACAACCTTTCCATGTGGCAGAAATATTTACCGGAGCACCTGGTAAATACGTACCATTAAAAGAAACAATCAAAGGCTTTATAGCCATTGTAGCTGGTGAGTATGATCACCTGCCTGAGCAAGCTTTCTACATGGTTGGTGGTATTGAAGAGGCCGTTGAAAAAGCCAAAACACTTTAACCTAAGTTTGATTGAGAAATAAATAATGGCAAATACTGTTCGTGTTGATGTAGTAAGCGCAGAAGAAGAAATTTTTTCAGGTGATGCTGAATTTTTAGTGGCACCTGCCTCTGCGGGTGAAGTGGGTGTATATCCACATCATGCACCAATGATTACTACGATTAAACCGGGTGCTTTACGTATTAAATTACCGGATACAGCTGAAGAAACATTAATCTTTATCTCTGGCGGTATGTTAGAGGTGCAGCCAGGCTTAGTGACAGTGTTAGCAGACACAGCGATTCGTGGTGGTGATTTAGACGAAGCAAAAGCACTTGCAGCGAAAGAAGCGGCAGAAGAGGCGATGAAAAATAAAGCTTCTGATATAGATTATGCTAAAGCACAGGCTGAGTTAGCTGAAGCGGTTGCACAAATCCGAGCGATCAAAAAATTACGAAAAACTAAGTAACTAAAGTAATAGAAAAAGCGGCTTTAAAGCCGCTTTTTCTATAGCTATATCTTTAATGTTGTACAAGTACGTTTCCTAAGTACTGTAGTCATAGTAAAATCATTACTATGACTATTAACGCTAAACTAAATATTCTTATACTTGCGGCGGGTAAAGGTACGCGCATGCATTCTAATCAACCAAAAGTGTTGCATGAAATTGGTGGTACACCAATTTTGGGACATGTGGTAGCTTGTGCAAAAAGCTTGAACCCACAAAAAATTATAGTGGTATATGGCTATGGTGGAGAAGAGGTGCAAGAGGCTTTTAAGCAAGAAGATATTATTTGGGCGGAGCAAAAAGAACAATTAGGCACTGGCCATGCGGTACAACAAGCCGTACCATATTTAGATACAGATGCGAATACATTAATTTTGTTGGGTGATGTGCCTTTGATTAGTGCGTCAGCTTGTAAAACACTTCTTGAACAGGCGCATAATCAATTAGTGATTCAATCATTTATAAAATCAGACCCAACTGGTTATGGGCGCATTATTCGCAATGATCAAAACTTGGTTACGGCGATTGTTGAACATAAAGATGCTACCGAGGCTCAGCGCAATGTGGACGAAGTCAATACAGGTATTATGGCGATGCCTACTAAGCATTTAAAAAATTGGTTAGGTAGATTGACCAATGATAATGCGCAGCAAGAATATTACTTAACGGATATTGTTGGTTTTGCAGAGGAAGATGGCGTCAATGTCAGTGCTGAAATTATAGATGATGAGTGGTCGGTTACTGGTATCAATAGCAAACAAGATTTGGCGCAGATTGAGCGCATTCATCAAAATCGCATTGCTTTAACATTGTTAGAGCAAGGGGTAACCTTATTAGATCCTGCACGTATTGATGTTCGAGGACAATTAGAAACAGCAAAAGAGGTAGAAATCGATGTTGGTTGTATTTTTGAAGGTCAAGTGAAGCTAGGTGAGGGTGTAAAAATTGGTGCGTACTGCGTGATTAGGGATGCAACTATCGCTGCTGGTACTACGATTGCCCCATTCACACATATCTTAGAGGCAGAGGTAGGAAAAAATAGCCGAGTGGGTCCCTATGCAAGACTACGCCCTGGCACGATACTTGCTCAAGAAACACACGTGGGTAATTTTGTTGAGCTTAAGAATGCTCAAGTAGATGTTGGTAGCAAAATTAATCACTTGAGTTATGTGGGTGATACGAAGATAGGTAAAAAAGTAAATATTGGGGCTGGTACGATTACATGTAATTACGACGGCGCTAATAAATTTAGAACAGTCATTAAAGACAATGCATTTATTGGTTCAGATACACAGTTGGTTGCCCCTGTAACAGTAGGTAAAGGAGCCACTGTAGCAGCAGGGTCTACGATTACAAAAGACGTACCAGAAAATTCACTCACTTTATGTCGTGCACGTGAGCAAAAATCTGTTATAGGGTGGAAGCGCCCACAAAAAAAGAAAAAGTAAAATTTAGAAAGATTAATCAATATGTGTGGAATTGTCGGTGCAGTATCCAGTAGAAACGTTGTATCAAACTTAATTGAAGGGTTAAGTCGTCTAGAATATCGTGGGTATGATTCAGCAGGGGTTGCCGTTCTCAATAGCAACGGTATTGAGCGCGTACGAGCAGTAGGGCGAGTAGCAGCAATGCAAGAGAAGGCTATCGATGCTAACTTAACTGGGTTAGTTGGTATTGGGCATACACGTTGGGCCACACACGGTGGTGTGACAGAGAGTAATGCACATCCACATATCTCTAAAGGTGAAATTGCTGTTGTACACAATGGCATTATTGAGAACCATGATGAGCAGCGCGACCACCTAATTGACTTAGGCTATGAATTTACTTCAGAAACCGATACAGAAGTGATTGCCCATTTAATTCACTATCATCATGCAGCAGGTGAGTGCTTACTATCATCTGTTAAGCTTGCAATTAAAGAGTTAGAAGGTGCTTTTGCAATTAGTGTGATTTCTATTAAAGAGCCAAACAGTATGATTACTGCTCGTCAGGGTTGTCCGCTATTGCTTGGCATAGGTGAAGGTGAAAATTTT
>JAZGEZ010000010.1:0-21564 GCA_036479055.1 Methylophilaceae bacterium
ACTGAAAGCCAACACTTCGCACAACAGTGCCGCTGGTTTACTACCTTGGTTTCAAGAACAGAATATTTGGAAATTGCCCAAACATTGCTAAGCAAGCTAAACGTGACTGACGTAAGGGAAATAGAAATGCATCAAGGCAATAAGATTACCCGCGTTTTGGCGTGGACCTTTATATAAGTCTTTTATGTAAGTCTTTTATGTAAGATTTTTATATCAGCAGTTTATGTAAGACCTTTATGTAAGTCTTCTAGGTGATATTAATTCACTAGAGCAATAAGTCGTTATCAATGGGGTAAAAAACACTCGCTGTTTTGATTAATGAAGCCGCTGTGAGTGCTTTAACACCATACACCTCAACCTTACATTGATATTGTGTCCGCATTTTTTGCGCCAAACAATCAAAATCACCATCACCAGAAACTAAAACAACCGTATCGCTTTGTGCTGCAAACGCTATCGCATCTATGGTAATGCCAACATCCCAATCGCCTTTGGCTGAGCCGTCTGCACGCTGAATAAACGGTTTTAGTTTTACTTCAAAACCAATCGCTTTCAGTATGTGTTGGAATTGCCTTTGCTTTTCATCACCTCTATCAATGGCGTAAGCCACAGCATTAACGACGTCTCGCCCATGTGTCACTTTGGCCCAAAATTGGTTGTAATCAAAGTTGCGACGATAAGCAGACTTGGTGGTGTAATAGACGTTCTGTACATCGACTAAAATTGATACGGTTTCCATGGTTTTCAACTAGATAACGAAGAGGTAAAGCTCAGTTAAGTAGCAAGGTGCACGCAGTGGGCACTTTTCCGACAGCAAATGCTTATTAGCTACGTTTCTAAAAGAACGTAACAACCCGACTCTCGATGCGGAATGGTTCGAACTGACTCTGCAAGGCCATTTCTTTTTTGGTGTTTACCGACTCATCAACGTACATATACAGTTTGAGTATGCCTTTTTCTGAATGCTGCTGGGCATATTTCTCAAACTCAGTATATGTGAACAGCCAGACCCCGTCAGTAGAAAGATCGGTTACCGCAATGAGTTCTGCAGGGCTAGAGTCACGTAAATCCCACGCCAAGGAAAGTTTTCCAGCCCCTCCGCCTTTGGAAGGATGCTCTTTGGTTTTTACCTGAATAGTGAAGGGACGATTGCTCTTTGGTGAGTAAGCGACTAGGTCGATGCCAGAATCAGTAGTCATCGCAGCGGAATCTATTCCGAACTTGAGAAGCTTGTACTGCACAAGCAATTCACCAGCTGATCCGATGTGTTGAGTTGTTTTTTTCATAAGCAGCTAACAGTTATTATACGGAGGTATAGGCTCGTATAATAATCAATAGCAAGTAGGGACGCAAATACTTTGCTCAATCATCATTTTCCACCACTAAGTTTGGAATGTGATTAAACGCAATCCGCATTGGCGCATCTTTTAGTGCTTCATGTGCGCCGCCTAAATACACTGTATTTTTACCATATTTTAAATTTAGTTTGTCTAATGCTGTATTGAGCTTTTGTTGCGTAGCAGATGGTTTTTCTGCAAACAAATCTTGTGCGACTTCTTGCGCGCTTGCTAAACCTGAAAAGTTAACGCCAATGGCAACAGGCGGGTGTTTATGTTCTGCATGCTTAGGGTATTGTTGCCATAAGGTTTCGATTGAGTCAGTCAGTATTAACGTGTCATCGGTAGCAGAAATCTCGCTTTCCGCATTAAAGCTTGGCTGGTCTCTAAATTTTACTTTAATCTTAATTTTTGTCGCGAGTAGATCATAGCTACGCATGCGCATTGCCGCTTTTTGTAGCAAGCGGTGCAACACGGCTTTAGCGCCAGCAATATTACGTTGCTCAGGTGGCAGCACATGGCTATGCCCTAAACTGCTACGTGTGTTTTTAACATAATAGGGTTCTAAGCCACGTAACTTATCGTACATACGTTCACCCTCAACACTGCCCCAAGCCGTGCGTAATTGGTCTTTATTGGCCGCATAAAGCGCTTCAACTGTCGTGATGCCATAGCGTGCAAGTCGCGCTTCCATTTGGCGGCCTATGCCGTTTAAATCGCGCGGTTTCAGTGGTAATAATTTATCAGGAATTTCATGCTGCTCAATGACCACACAGCCATCAGGCTTTTGCATATTAGAGGCGACTTTGGATAAAAAGGTATTAGGTGCAATGCCAATCGAGCACTTAATGTAATCGTATTGTTTATTAATTTCTCGTTTAATTTTTGCGGCTAATTGCAGTGCATTTTCTTTTTGTTGTTGGCTACCTGTCAGCATACAAACCATCTCATCAATAGAGCGCACTTCTTCCACATGTGTACAGCTTTCGACTATCTCAATCAGTTTATGGTGGTGTTCCACATAAAGCGGTGGTCGCGCCTGTACAAAAATCATATCTTTGCATAGCCTGCGCGCATCGCGCACTATCGTCCCTGTTTTAATGCCAAAAGCTTTTGCTTCGTAACTTGCTGCGATGCAACAAGTGGTTTCTGCCATCACTGGTAAAACGCCGATAGGCTTACCCCTTAGCTCTGGGCGCAGCTGTTGCTCTACAGAGGCAAAGTAGGAATTAAAGTCGACATATAAAGCATTTAATGACATGGTTTTATTTGTACAATAAGCTGATGCAGTTGTAATGAATTACCTATAATAAAGACTAAAACAAACAGCTTAATTTTAAAGGTAAAACCATCATGAGTAACGAACAAATTGCAATTTTTGCTGGCGGTTGCTTTTGGTGTACAGAACCCGTGTTTAGCCAACTAAAAGGCGTGAGTAAGGTCGAGTCTGGCTACATAGGCGGGCATACAGAAAACCCAACTTATAAAACCATTAGTAATGGTGATACAGGCCATGCCGAGGGCATTAGAATCACTTATGATGATAGTATTATTTCGTATGAAACGTTGTTAGAAATATTTTTAGTCAGTCACGACCCAACAACACCTAACCGTCAAGATAATGATGTGGGCACACAATATCGCTCAGCGGTATTTTGCCAACATGAGGCACAGTTTGAAGCTACTGAGAAGATGATAGAGGCCTTTAACAGCGCATTCATCTATAACGCACCAATTGTGACTGAGGTTAACGGTGCAAGCACTTTCTACCCAGCAGAAGATTATCACCAGTATTACTATGCCAAAAACCCGAGCAATCCATATTGCCTAGCAGTAGCAGCGCCTAAGGCTGCAAAAATACGGGCTAAGTATGCACAGCTAATTAAAACTTAAACTTCTAGGTGGCTATATAACGCTGTGGATAAATAGCGCTCACCAAACGAAGGAATAATCACGACAATGATTTTACCTTTGTTCTCTGGGCGCTTGGCAACTTCCATGGCTGCCCAAACAGCAGCACCAGAGGAAATGCCGACCAGCAAACCATCTTCACTTGCCATACGGCGGGCAATAGTCATGGCATCGTCATTCGTTACACGAACGACTTCATCATAGATTTCTGTATTTAAAATGCTAGGGATAAATCCAGCACCAATCCCTTGCAGCTGGTGAGGGCCTTTTTCACCACCTGATAAGATGGGACTGTCATCAGGCTCAACCGCAATGATTTGAATGTCAGCGTTACGTGACTTTAAAACTTCACCCACGCCAGTAATGGTGCCGCCAGTGCCAATACCAGAAACAAAAATATCTACTTTACCTTCTGTATCGCGCCAAATTTCTTGCGCGGTGGTTTTACGGTGGATATCAGGGTTGGCAGGGTTGTCAAACTGCTGGGCAATCACATAACGTGAATCGTTAGCAGCTAGTTCTTCGGCTTTTTTAATCGCGCCACCCATGCCATCTGGGCCAGGCGTTAATATCAAATCAGCACCATAGGCTTTCAGCAATAAGCGGCGCTCACGGCTCATGGTTTCTGGCATGACGAATGCACATTGAATGCCACGTGCAGCACACACCATTGCCAGTCCAATGCCTGTATTGCCACTAGTGGCTTCTAAAATGATCGTGTCTGGTTTAATGCGTCCTTCATCAGTAAGGGCATCAATAATCGATACCGCAATACGGTCTTTTACACTATGCGCTGCATTAAAATACTCTAGTTTGCAGGCAATGGTGGCATCAATGCCAGCCGCGACGCGATTCAGTTTAACGAGAGGGGTATTGCCGACTAGCTCGGCGGTATTGTTTGCAATGCGCATAAAAAATTCCTTAGAACAGATTTAATTTTAGACAGCCGTTAAATTTACTTTTGCCAAGCATCCCGTAATGTGACGGTACGGTTAAACACGGGCTTACTTTTTACGCTATCGATGCTGTCTGCCACAAAGTAGCCATGGCGTTCGAATTGGAAGGTGTCACCAGCATTGGCTGCTTGTAAGCCGACCTCTAACTGTGCAGTGATGGTTTTAATTGAATCAGGGTTAATGTCGTCTAAGAAGTTACGCTCTGTTCCGTCTTCATTCTTGCCTTCACCTGGGTGTGCTTCTTTAAACAGTCTATCGTACAATCTGACTTCTGCCTCATAAGTATGGTTAGCGCTGACCCAGTGGATATTGCCTTTAACTTTAACGTTGTTAGCGCCATCGGTGCCCGATTTTGTCTCAGGCAGGTATTCACAATGCACAGCCGTGACGTTGCCATTAGCATCTTTATCACAGCCAATGCATTTCACAACATAACCATACCGTAGGCGCACCATGTTGCCAGGAGACAGTCTAAAATACTTGGGTACGGGCTCTTCCATAAAGTCTTCACGTTCTATCCATAGTTCTTTGGATAGTTGCACGGTACGTTTGCCTAGCTCTGGTTTAAGTGGGTGATTCGGCGCAAAGCAATCTTCACTTTTATCTTCTTCATAGTTGTCTATCACCAATTTAATGGGGTCTAATACAGCAATGCGGCGTTCTGCCTCTTGATTCAGCACTTCGCGCATACAGTCTTCAAAAATGACGTATTCAATCCATGAGTCAGCTTTGGACACACCGATTCTATCGGTAAATAGTTTAAAGCCTGCTGGTGTATAGCCGCGGCGACGTGCACCTGCTAAGGTTGGCAAACGTGGGTCATCCCAGCCATTCACGTGTTTATCTTCTACTAATTGAATCAGCTTGCGTTTGGATAGCACCACGTAAGTCAGGTTTAAACGGGCAAATTCATATTGGCGTGGCACAGGTTGTTTCAGCATGCCAGTCTCGACTAGCTTTTTCATAAGCCAATCATAAAATGGGCGTTGGTCTTCAAACTCTAATGTACAAAGGGAATGGGTGATGCGCTCGAGCGCATCTTCAATTGGATGGGCAAAGGTGTACATGGGATAAATACACCATTTATCACCTGTGTTGTGGTGGTGAGCACGACGGATACGGTAAATTGCAGGGTCACGTAGATTGAAATTAGGTGATGCCATGTTAATTTTTGCACGCAAGATATGGCTGCCATCAGGGTGTTTTTCATCACGCATTTCACGGAATAGCGTTAAGTTTTCTGTTACTGTGCGGGTGCGAAAAGGCGAGTCTTCCCCTGGCTCTGTTCGCGTGCCACGGTTTTCGCGCATTTCTTCTGCCGTTTGTGAGTCTACATAAGCATGACCATGTTCAATTAACAGCTCTGCCGCATGGTACATGTCATCAAAATAATTGGAGGCATAGTAGAGATTAGTCTCGCTATTGCTATCCCAGTTGAAGCCTAGCCACTGCACCATCTCAGTAATGCTATCTACATACTCTTGGCTTTCTTTTTCTGGATTAGTGTCATCAAACCGTAGATGGCAAATGCCATCGTAACTTCTAGCCAAACCAAAGTTCAGAAAAATGCTTTTTGCATGGCCAATATGTAAATAACCATTGGGTTCGGGTGGGAAGCGGGTGCGAATCTTTGCTACATCCACTTGCCCAGCTTGTTGATGCACTGCATCTCCTGGGCTACCTGCCCACTGTTTGGTTGCGTATTTATTTCCGCTTAAATCACGCTCAATAATGCCACGAATAAAATTAGAACCTGCTGGAATAGGGGCTTTGTTTTTTGCCATGCTACGTTAGTCTTTTTGTAAAGTTAAGTAGCATTTTACACGCATGAGAGGGCAATTACTTCAAACTGATTTGAATTTGATTGTGCTAAACTTTAGCCCAGTATGAATTCACTGACCTTTCCCATATTACATCTCCTAGCAGATGGACAATTTCATTCAGGCGAGACGCTAGCGAAGCATTTTAAAGTGACACGTGTAACCGTTTGGAATGCGATACAACAAGCCCAAAGCTTGGGTGTGGAAGTGTTTAGTGTTCGTGGACGTGGTTATAAGCTGCCGAGGGCGGTTGAGCTGTTAGATAAAAATACTGTGTTGCACAGTATTGGGACGCAAAGCCAGTGGTTTAATTTGGAGGTATTAGATGAGGTGGTTTCTACTAATACGTACTTAATGAAAGCTGCGGTGAATGGTGCGCCGCATGTGACTTGTGCTGTGGCGCATATCCAAACCAATGGCCGAGGCCGTAGAGGTAAAACATGGGTCTCTCAACTAGGTGCTAGCCTCACGTTTTCATTATTATGGCGTTTTGATTGTGGTGCGACTGCACTATCGGGCCTAAGTTTGGCCGTTGGTGTAGGCTTGATACGCGCACTTAATGAGCTGGGTATAAACAAAGCGCTGCTTAAATGGCCAAATGATGTGTTGGTCGATAATGAAAAACTGGCAGGTATATTGATAGATATACAAGGTGATATGGATGGACCAAGTGCTGCAGTCATTGGTGTCGGTATTAATTTTAATCTACCTGATGCTATGCTTAAAAATATAGATCAGCCTGCGATTGATGTGAAACGAGCCAGTGATGCAAGTATGAACCAGAGTCAGTTACTGGGTGTCGTACTTAAGCATTTTGTTGATGTGCTCCGTAACTTTGAAGCACAAGGCTTTTTAGGCGTACGTGATGAATGGTTAAGTTACCACGCGTATCAGAATAAACCTGTACGTATGCTAATGCCAGATGGCCGAGAGATAGAGGGAACAGTGACAGGGGTCGCAGATGATGGCATTTTATTGGTAGAGACTGCGTTTGGTTTGCAGCGCTTCTCTGCTGGAGAAATCTCGTTGAGAAGTATTAACAATTAATAAGGAACAATAAAATTATGTTAATCGTGATTGATGCAGGTAATACGCGAACCAAATGGGCGCAGGTGCAAGATGACGGCAAGCTTGGTGACGTGCAAGTGACCTCCAATGCGGCGTTAACGACATCGGCGCTCAAAAAAACATTAGAAAAGGCAGATAAAGTCATTATTGCCAACGTAGCGGGCGAAAGTGTTGAAAATCAGTTAAACGATATGCTGCCAAATAGTGCTAATGCTATATTCGCAACCGCACAAGGCGAGGCTTGTCAGGTAGTCAACAGTTATACAAAAAAAGAAAGTTTAGGCGTAGACCGTTGGGCAGCGGTTGTTGCCGCTTGGCAGATGAACAAGCAGCCGACTATTGTGATTAATGCAGGAACAGCAATTACTATAGATGCGTTGTCTAGGGATAAAGCTTCGAAAAAAGGCATCTATTTGGGTGGTGGTATTATGCCTGGTTTACAGTTGATGTATCATTCTTTAGCAGAAAGTACGGCACAATTACCATCAGAACGCACTGGTATATTCAGCGTATTTCCAGCTAACACACAAGATGCGATACTCACTGGCTGTATGAATGCAGTCGTGGGGGCTGTTGTATTGCAGTTGAAGCAATTAGAAAAACATTGCGCTTTTTTGCCTAAAATCGTGATTAGTGGCGGCGATGCGGTTAAAATTAGCGAAGCTTTAACGCCGCAATTAAGACGCGTTATTATTGTAGAGAATTTAGTGTTGCATGGTTTAGCATTATTAGAGAAAGAATATGTATGAAATTATGGCTTTGGTTTTTAGTATTATTTAATGTTGGTTTATTAGTCTATTTTAATATAGACACACTGGTACCAAAAGTAGTAGCCGTCCATAAAGAGGTGAACCCAGAAAAGCTTAAGCTGCTAATTGATGGTGATTTTACGACCTTAAAAGAGAAGAAAACTGAGGTCCGACAATCAGCAGCTAGCTGTTATAAATGGGGTAAATTTACGGCAAGCAATTTGGCACCTGCGCAAGCAGTAATAGAGCGTTTGGGCTTAGAAGCAGAGCTAATCCAAGAAGCGTCTACGCTGCAAGATGATCGTTTTTGGGTTTATTATCCACCGTTGGCCAATGCAAAAAGGGCTCAGCGTAAGGCAGATGAAATTAAAAGGCTGGGTATAGACGAGTTATATATTGTGCAAGGTAAGCGGTGGCGTAATGCTATTTCTTTTGGATTGTTTAGTGAGGAGCCGTTAGCGACTGCGTTGTTAAGAGAACTGAAGTCTAAAGGCGTGAGAAATGCAGTGAAATCATTACGAAAACATGGCAAGTCTACGGGTAGCTTGTTAGCTAAAGACGTGAGCTCAGAAGCGGCAGTGGAACTGTATAAGATCAGACCTGAGTTTGTGGGTACGGAGGTTGTTCCCGTTCCTTGTCCTTAACTATATTTGTACGACATTAAAAAAGCCAGCTGTATGCTGGCTTTTTTAATGTTATTGATATCTATATCTTTAAATGCATATTTTTACAGCTGTATTGTTAGACCTGTATTGTTAGACTTAGCGTTTTTTGGGCGGCATCATATCCGTGATGGTGCCTTCTTTTAGCTCAGCTGCGAAACAAATCGTTTCAGACAGAGTAGGGTGAGCATGAATGGTTAAACCAAGGTCATGTGCATCAGCTCCCATTTCAATCGCTAACACGGCTTCTGCTAATAACTCACCAGCATTAACGCCAACAATACCCGCACCAATAAGGCGATGGGTCGTTTTATCAAAAATAAGCTTAGTGGCGCCTTCTGTACGTGCCACTGATATAGCACGGCCACTAGCCGCCCATGGGAAAGAGGCTTTATCTATTGCCACACCTTTTTCTTTAGCTTCTATTTCTGTGATACCTACCCAAGCGATTTCAGGATCAGTGTAAGCCACACTAGGAATTACGTTGGCGACAAACTCTGTTTTATGACCTGCGATTACTTCAGCCGCTACTTTTGCCTCATGCGTCGCTTTATGCGCCAACATAGGTTGGCCTACGATGTCACCAATAGCAAAGATGTTTGGCACGTTGGTACGCATTTGTTTATCAACGGAGATAAAGCCACGTTCATCGACGGCAACGCCCGCATTCTCTGCACCAATGTTTTTACCATTAGGCCGGCGGCCAATGGAGACTAATACACGGTCATAGACCTCTGTCCCTTTTGGTGCATTTTCACCTTCAAAGGTTACGTGAATGCCATCTTTCTTAGCCTCTAAGCCAGCTACTTTCGTTGAAAGCATAATGCTCTCAAAGCGTTTATTCATGCGTTTTTGTAATGGGCGAACTAAATCACGATCACAGCCAGTGATCAAGCCATCCATAAATTCAACAACGCTCACTTTTGTGCCTAGTGCATCGTAAACCGTCCCCATTTCAAGGCCGATAATACCGCCACCGATTACGAGCATTCGCTTTGGTATGCCTTCTAGTGCTAGCGCACCTGTAGAGTCCATCACACGCGGGTCATTTGCCGTGTCTAAAGACAGACCTGGGAACTTCGTGGCTTGTGAACCTGCAGCGATAATGGCGTTTTCGTAACCAACTTTGGTTACTTTGCCATTTTCATCTGTTACTGCAATTTGATTGTTGCTGGAAAAATGACCAACACCTTGCACAACGGTCACGCCTCGGCCTTTAGCCATTTGTGCTAAGCCGCCTGTCAGTTTGCCAACAACGTCATCAGATTTCCAGTGACGCAACTTGTCTAAGTCAATATTGGGCTTACCAAAACTTAAGCCATGTGCTTCAGTTTCTTCGGCCTCTGTAATTACTTTTGCTGTGTGTAATAACGCTTTGGAGGGAATGCACCCCACGTTTAAACAAACGCCACCCAAGGTAGCGTAGCGTTCTATTAGTACCACTTTTAACCCTAAGTCAGCGGCTCTAAAGGCGGCCGTGTAGCCGCCAGGGCCTGAGCCTAATACGACGACCTGGGTTGTGAGATCATTGTCTCCAGCCGCTGCAGCTGTCGCTGCTACTGGCGCAGGGACGGGTGTTGGCGCACTTTCCGCTTTGGCAAGGCTAGCTTCAGGTTTTGTTTCTTTAGCCGCTATTTTTTCTGATGCTTCTACCATTAGAACAACACTATTTTTAGCCACTTGGTCGCCCACTTTGACTTTAATTTCTTTAACAGTGCCTGCATGTGATGATGGTATATCCATCGATGCTTTATCTGATTCAACTGTAATAAGAGAATCTTCTATTTCAATCGTGTCGCCTACATTGACGATAATTTCAATGACATCGACAGAATCAAAATTGCCGATATCAGGCACTACAACTTCAATTAAATTACTCATGTAAATTTTTTCCTATTACAGCAATAGACGGCGTACGTCTGACAGCATCATACGCATGTGACTAGTAAAGCGAGCACCATCTGCACCATCGACAACACGGTGATCATAAGAGAGTGAAAGCGGTAGGATGAGACGAGGTTCAAATTCGCCAGTTTCCTTATTGTAAACAGGCTTCATGCTTGCGCGAGACACCCCAAGGATAGCCACTTCTGGGCAATTAATAATAGGGGTGAATAATGTGCCACCGATCCCCCCTAGACTGGAAATGGTAAAGCAGCCACCTTGCATCTCCTCAACTTTTAGTTTGCGCTCACGCGCTTTTCCTGAAAGCTCCATTAAGTCACTTGCAATTTTTAGTACATCTTTGTTTTGCACATCTTTAACCACTGGAACGACTAAGCCGTCAGGTGTGTCACAAGCAAAACCAACATTGTAGTAACTTTTCATAATTAAACTACTACCGTCAGGTGAAAGTGCGGCATTAAAGTTTGGATAAGCTTTAAGGGCATTGACTGAGGCCTTAATTAAGAAAGCAAGCATGGTGAGCTTAATGCCACGCTTTTCCGCATCTGCTTTCATTGATTGACGGAAGTCTTCTAAGTCAGTAATGTCTGCTTCATCGAACTGTGTAACATGTGGTGCTGTTACCCAGTTACGGTGTAAGTTTGCACCTGATAATTTTTTAATGCGTGATAATGGCTTGGTTTCGATTTCACCAAATTTGGTGAAATCAATCACAGGCATGGCTAAGGTTGTTAAAGCCCCAGCACCTGAAGCGATACTTTCAGAACGCGGCTTGGCGAGCTCGCCTTTTACATAAGCCTGTACGTCAGAAGATAAAATTCTATTTTTTGCGCCACTGCCTTTTACCAGTTTAAGATCCACACCTAGTTCGCGCGCGAATTTGCGTACTGAAGGGCTAGCATGTGAGCTGACCTCTCTGTTAGTGTCAACATGCGCACCGACAGGGACAGGTTTGCCTGCTGGTTGCACCTGTTTTGGCGGCTCAGGTGCAGGACGGCTTGGCTCAGGGATCGCTTCTTTTGGTATTTCAGCGGCTTTTTCAGGGGCTGGTGCGGCGGTTTTTTCTGTAGCGGGCGCTGCTTCAACTTCAGCACTCGCTTCAAGTGTCAGTATTAAATGACCTTCCGCAATTTGATCGCCAACTTTCAGTTTAATTTCTTTTACGACACCAGCAAATGGTGCAGGAATATCCATAGAGGCTTTATCGGACTCAACGGTGATTAAAGAATCATCGACGGCAATGGTATCGCCAGCGGTGACTAATACCTCAATAACATCGACGGAATCAAAATTGCCAATATCAGGCACTAAAACATCTTTTAAACTCATTTATTTGCTCCGAACCAATGATCTAAATAGTCGTTGGGTTTGGTTTGTTAGGGTTAAGCTTATATTTTTTAACAGCTTCAGCTACTTTTTTAGCAGGCAACTTGCCTTCGTCGCTTAATGCTTTTAATGTTGTTACGACAATGTAGTTTCTGTCGACCTCAAAGAAGTCACGCAATGCTTCACGACTATCAGAGCGGCCGTAACCATCAGTACCTAAGGCAATAAAAGCGCTAGGTACAAAACGTTGAATTTGTTCAGCAAAGCTTTTCATGTAGTCTGTAGAAACAATGACAGGGCCTTTGGCGTCTTTTAAGCATTCTTCAACATAACTCACTCTTTGTTTTTTATCGGGATTCAGCATGTTCCAGCGTTCGCAATCCAAGCCTTCACGACGTAGCTCAGTAAAGCTTGGCACACTCCATACGTCAGCTGAGATACCCCAGTCTTTTTCAAGCATTTCAGCTGCGGCAATCACTTCACGCAAGATGACGCCACTGCCCATCAGCTGTACTTTTTCACCTTTGGTTTTAGACTTGCTAAAGCTGTACATCCCCTTGAGAATGCCTTCTTCTGTGCCTTTTGGCATGGCAGGGTGGCTGTAGTTTTCATTCATCAAGGTAATGTAGTAGTACACATCTTCTTGGTTTTGCACCATACGGCGCAAACCCTCTTGAATAATAACTGCTAACTCGTAAGAGAATGTAGGGTCGTAAGAGATACAGTTTGGTATCGTTGCCGACATTAAGTGGCTATGGCCATCTTCATGTTGTAAACCTTCACCGTTTAATGTTGTACGACCAGCCGTAGCCCCTAGCAAGAAGCCACGTGCACGGCTATCGCCAGCTGCCCATGCAAAGTCGCCAATACGTTGGAAACCAAACATGGAGTAGTAAATATAGAATGGAATCATTTGCACACCAGTAACACTGTATGAAGTGGCGGCAGCTATCCAGCTGGAGATTGAGCCCGCTTCATTAATGCCTTCTTCTAGAATCTGACCGGTTTTTGATTCTTTGTAATACATCACTTGGTCAGAATCTTGTGGCTCATACAATTGGCCAATTGAAGAGTAAATGCCCAATTGGCGGAACATGCCTTCCATACCAAACGTGCGCGCTTCATCTGGGACGATAGGGACAATAAATTTGCCGATTTCTTTATCGCGTAATAGCGTAGAAAGAATGCGTACAAAGGCCATCGTCGTTGATATTTCACGATCACCCGTTGCCTTAAGCATGCTATCGAGCGCCGAAAGCTTAGGGACAGTAAGTTCATTACCTTTTTGTCTGCGTTTAGGTAGATGACCACCCATCGCAGCACTACGCTCAGTCATATACTTCATTTCCGGGCTGTCTTCAGCAGGTTTATAGTAAGATAAATTTTCTACTTGTTCGTCAGTCAGTGGCAAATCAAAGCGATCACGGAATGTTTTTAGTGATTCAATATCCATGCTTTTTTGTTGATGGCTCGTGTTTTGACCTTCGCCAGCATCCCCCATGCCGTAACCTTTAACCGTTTTAGCCAAAATAACAGTTGGCTGGCCTTTGTGGTTTACGGCGGCGTGATAGGCAGCATAGACTTTATGTGGGTCATGACCGCCACGGTTAAGACGCCAAATATCATCGTCAGACATGGCCGCGACCATTTCTTTAAGTTCTGGGTATTTGCCAAAGAAGTGCTCACGGGTATACGCACCACCTTTTTGTTTAAAGTTTTGGTATTCGCCATCCACGCATTCTTCCATGCGTTTTTTGAGCAAACCGTCTTTATCCATTGCAAGTAATGGATCCCAGTAAGAACCCCAAACTACTTTTAGTGCATTCCAGCCAGCACCACGGAAATTAGATTCAAGCTCTTGAATAATTTTACCGTTGCCACGTACTGGGCCATCTAGGCGTTGCAAGTTACAGTTAATCACAAAAATAAGGTTGTCTAAGTTCTCACGGGCGGCCAATGAAATGGCGCCTTGTGATTCTGGCTCATCCATCTCGCCATCACCACAGAACACCCATACTTTACGGCCGCTAGTATCAGCAATACCACGGTTATGTAGATACTTTAGGAAACGCGCTTGGTAGATGCCAGCCAGTGGACCAATCCCCATCGATACGGTTGGAAATTGCCAAAAGTCGGGCATCAACCATGGGTGCGGATAGCTAGGTAACCCTTTGCCACCCGTTTCTTGACGGAAGTTGTCTAATTGCTCTTCTGAAATTCGGCCTTCTAAAAATGCACGTGCATAGACACCGGGAGATGAATGGCCTTGGAAATAGATACAATCGCCACCAAACTCTTCATTAGTGGCGCGGAAGAAATGGTTAAAGCCAATGTCGTATAAGGTTGCGGCTGATTGGAAGCTAGCAATATGGCCGCCCACACCGGGTGATTTTTCATTGGCACGCAAGACAGTCATAATCGCATTCCAGCGAATCAATGCGCGGATGCGGCGTTCCATTTCAGGGTCGCCAGGTAGTTTTGCCTGCAAGTGTGTAGGAATGGTGTTAACGTATGCAGTGGTTGCGTTGTACGGCAAATTACTGCCAGAGCGCCGCGCTTGGTCAATCATTGCCTCAAGTAAAAAATGGGCGCGCTCTGTCCCTTCATTCTCAATCACTGATCGTAAAGCATCAAGCCATTCTTGCGTTTCTTGCGGGTCAGTTTCAGTTAAGCCAGTTTGCGGATTTGTTGCCATGCGTGAGATTTCTCCGTGTTGCCGTCGTATACGTATCATCTTTTTGAGATGTGCCGCAACTAAACGTGAATAGAGTTGTTCTTAATGTAAAGGCGATAGTTTCGCTTCATTAGGCTTTTTGGTCAAGTTAAAACAGTGGTAATAGTAGGGTAATCATTGTGTTTTAATCTGAGCGTAATAGAAGTTCTATGAGAATAAAATAATGGCTGATGAGGTTGAAGCGTGGAAGCAATTATATATTCCGCGTGCTTCTTAGGCAGGTTGGTTAAAAATGAGGTAGCATGGTTGCACAAATATTTGTTTAGCACTAGCCGCAAGGTGGTGGTGCTGTAGCATGTCGCTTTAGATATAGGGCGCTTGAAAAGCTTGATTGCATAATAGAAGTTATTAATTAAAATAATATAAGCTACCTTTATTAAGGGGTTGAAATGGTTGATCTTACTTGGCTGGTGCAGTTTCCAGCACTATTGAATTTAGAACAAGATGCACGTAAATTATTGGCGAAGTCCGCGCGAACAGTAGAGGCACCTATCGGTACCGTTGGTTATCGTGAAGGTGGTCCTTGTGGTGCTTATGTCATGCGTCTCTCAGGAAAGTCGCGCGTGTTTAAAATGTCTGCTAGTGGGCGTGAAATTCTGCTTTACCGTGTTAGCGCTGGTGAGACTTGTGTGATTACAACAACCTGCTTGCTAGGCAGAAGTGACTATCCCGCTTCGACCATTGTAGAAGAGGCCATCAAAGATGTCATTATTCCTTCTCCTGCGTTTAATCAGTTGATGGTTGATTCTAGGGTGTTTCGGACTTTTGTGATGACCAACTACGGCGCACTGATTAGTGACCTGATTGTATTACTAGATGAAGTGGCTTTCCACAGTTTAGATGCGCGACTGGCTAAGCTTTTACTGGATGCAGGGACGGATAATGTACAAAGAACACACCAACAAATTGCCGATGAGCTAGGCACAGCGCGTGAAGTTGTTAGTAGGCAAATTAAACGTTTAGAGCAAAAAGGTTGGGTGGCATTAGGACGCGGCCAAGTAGATTTACTTGACCGCGATGCATTGCTTACGTTAGCCAAAACTTAACCTAGCTTTACACTAGCCCTGTTTTACCATGGCCCTGTTTTACATAGTCCAGTTTTACACTAGCTCTGTTTTACATCGTACAACCAGGACCCGAGGTCTTTGTGTTTGCACTTACTTTTACTGGCTCATCTTTTTCCACTTCGGCTGTTGCTGTGTCAGCATTTCCAGCTGAGACGACGCAATTGTTACACTGACCTTTAACCTTATCAAAGCCTTTAACTGTGCTTAAGCCTTTGACATCTTTAAAGTTGGCGTTATCAACATCTGCATCAGTTAAATCAGCACCGGTTAAATCAGCACCGGTTAAATCAGCAGAAACTAAATCAGCACGCTTCAAGTTAGTATTGCGCAAGTTGGCACCCCTTAAGTTGCCGAAAGTAAACGCGGCAATAAATAAATCCGCATCTTCAAAGTTAGCCCCTTCAAAGTTAGCCCCTACTGAGTCAAATTTCATTTGGCCCATCGGTTGGTTGCCAATATCGAGACCAAATCGACCCTTGGTTGCATTGATGCCTCTCATGTCAACTTTACCTAACGTGCCAATGACACGTGCATTGGTTAAGTTAGCATCTTTAAAAATTGTTTTGTCGAAGATTGGTTGAAAGATAATCGCATTGCTTAAGTCTGCTTTGCTGAAGTCTGCATTTTCAATGCGGGCTAGGTTTAGGTAAGCACCTTGCATATTGGCGCCAATGAGTTTCGCGCCTTTAAGCTCCGCACCAAAAAAGCTAATATTTTTCATATTGCAGTGGCTTAAATCCATGCCATTGAATTTTAAATAACCAGCATCTCTATTACTTAAATCACATGATTTGCTTTTGATTTGCGCAAGGGCATCTTCTTGGCTAATTTTTGTGCGTGGGGTTTCAGCGTTTTTAGCATAAAAAGCTTTTGCTGCTTTAATCGTGGTATCAGGGTCAAGCAAGAAAGAGTCTCTTGAAGATTCTAGGCTGAAGCAATATTTCTGACCTTTATACATTTCGTTAATGTCACATTTAGTCTTTTTATATACGCCTTTAGACAGACCGTAAGTGCAATGGTCATCAAAAGCACCGGACTCAGCAGTGAAGGTGATAGTGCTAAATGAAAGCACCGCCATCGTTAATAGTATTTTAAAAATTCTCATAGCCACTCTCCAAAATTAAGATCTATTATTTCATGCCGTCTATTGCGGCAGATGGCATAAGTATAGACCTAATGAGGCCTAGTACAGTGACTAAAGTCACAGAGCGTAAAGTAGTCAAAATCACGCGTTAATGATAATCATGAATAAAGCCTAATGCATACATTTTAGGTCGGCTATCTAAATGTAAAGGCGTTAATCGCTCATCTGCAAATGATTAGCAGAAAAACGCTAAAGAGGAGATACAAAAATGATTAGTAAAAAATTAAATCAAGCTTTGTTAGTAAGTTTAGTATTCACAGGTACTTCAATGACTGCTTCTGCAGGGCATGACCGTTATGATGACCGTGCACGTGTAATTTCAGTGACGCCTCAAGTAGAACGTGTGAACACGCCACGTCAGGAGTGTAGTACAGAGTATGTGCGCGAAAGTTATTATGAGCCTAGCCACCGTTCTAATACAGGTGCTCTTATTGGTGGTGTTGCTGGCGGTTTGATTGGTAGCCGATTTGGCGGTGGTAGTGGCCGTATCGCAACCACTGCACTAGGCGCTGGATTAGGTGCTGTGATTGGTGATCGTCATGATAACCGTTATGCGCGAGGTGGTCGTGAACGGGTAGAAACACGCCCAGTAGAACGCTGTGTAACAGTTGACCACTGGGGAACGGTTAACCGCGGGTACTTGGTCGATTATAAGTACAATGGCCGTCGGTATACTACTGAGACTGATGAACATCCAGGTCGTTACATTCCTGTCAACGTGTCAGTACGTCCTAGTGGTTATGTGACGAATGTTAAATACCGTCGACATGGTAAAAAACATTATGATCGTAAACACTATAAAGGTCATCGTAAACATCATGGGCATAGAAAACATTACTAACCTTGATGTTAATAACCTGAAGTAATAAAAAAGCTGCTAAATAGTGGCTTTTTTATTGGGCGTTAATAATGGACGTTGATATAGATAAATCATCGCTGTGTTACTGCAAGCTAGTCTATAATTCTTAAATGTTGAATGAAGGATTAGCATGTCATTTTTAGCGAGCGCATATACCAAGTTGCGCGCAGTATTTTCTACACCAACCATGAATGCAACACAAGCTTGGCAGGCGGGCGAGGGTAAAGCTGCACATGCTTTTTGGCTTTACGCAGCCCCTGTGAATATGGTGTTGGGGCGGGATAGTTTCTTTTTGTCAGCACCTGTACCCCTGTCATTATCGAGCGATGAATCGACATCATTAATCGAGAGCTTAAATCAACATTTTGCTAATGATGGTTATCATTTTTACTGCTTGAATGACGTATGGTTTTTGGGCCTAGAGGTGGATCCAAAAATAACGACAACCCATGTTGATCAAGTCGTCAATCATGATATAGCACCTTATTTGCCAACAGGAGAGGGTGCATTGGCTTGGGCAGCATTGCAAAATGAGATTCAAATGTTGTTATTTAAACACCCTGTGAACGAGGCGCGAGAGGCGCAAGGGCTGCCGGTAATGAACAGCCTGTGGTGTTATGGCCTAGGAGCCGCCGCATGACCAAAGAAATTAAGCAAAGACAGGTAAATACAGCGGTCAAACATCAGCTTGTTGAAGCAGGTATTTCGCCATTGCTGGCCAATTTGTACGCTGCGCGAGGGGTTAATAATGCACAAGAATTAGAACTCACACTGAACCACATTATCCCACCCAGTCAATTAACTAACAGTACGGCAATGGCTGAGTTGCTAGCAGATGCCATTGCTGAAGACAAAAAAATACTGGTTGTTGGTGATTATGATGCCGACGGGGCAACTGCGACTGCCGTAGCCGTAAAAGGATTGTTAGGCATGGGGGCGCAAGTCGATTTTTTAGTGCCCAATCGGTTTGAATACAGCTATGGATTAACGCCAGAAATTGTACAACTGGCCGCAACGATGCAACCGGATGTGATTATCACGGTCGATAATGGCATCGCTAGTGTAGAAGGGGTTGCAGCTGCAAACAAATGCGGCATACTAGTATTGATTACAGACCATCACTTACCGGGAGACACAACACCTGAAGCAGCTTGTATTGTGAATCCTAATCAACAGGGTTGTGACTTTTCTAGTAAAAATCTTGCTGGAGTAGGGGTCATGTTTTATGTGCTGTTGGCCTTGCGAGCAGTGTTGCGTAGTCGTAAGGCTTTTGCCGAAAAGCCAGAACCAAACTTAACAGCGCTGCTCGATTTGGTTGCATTAGGTACTGTTGCTGATTTAGTGAAGCTAGATGCAAATAACCGCATTTTAGTTGAACAAGGCTTGAGACGTATTAGAGCGGACGCGTGCTGCTTTGGCATTAGTGCCTTATTGAAGGTGGCAGGACGAGACCAAGCAAAAGTGAATGCACAAGATTTAGGCTTTTATGTCGGACCACGTCTAAATGCGGCAGGTCGGCTGGATGACATGCGTTTAGGGATTCAATGTTTGCTTGCTGATACGGAACAAATAGCGTTAAAGATCGCGCAAAGTTTGCATGACCTAAATGCGGAGCGACGTAGTATCGAAACCAGCATGCAAGATGAAGCGTTAGCGAGTTTAGAAGAGATTAAGGTAGGGAGTCAATATAGTATTAGTTTATATGAACCAAGCTGGCATCAAGGGGTGGTGGGTATTTTAGCCTCCCGTATTAAAGGGCAATATCACCGCCCAGTTATCGCTTTTGCTGAGGTGGGAGAAGGCTTATTGAAAGGTTCTGGGCGTTCTATCTCAGGTTTGCATTTGCGTGATGCACTAGATTTAGTCACCAAACGAAATCCAGATTTAATTATCACGTTTGGTGGCCATGCCATGGCAGCTGGTTTGAGTATTGCACAGGAGAATTTTTCAGATTTTCAGCAGGCTTTTGAGTCAGTGGTGCGTGAGTTACTGACACCAGCAGATTTGCAGGAGGTGATCGAAACAGATGGCGGTTTTGATGTGGCTGAAATGACATTAGATACTGCGCAAGCGTTGACCTCGCAAGTATGGGGGCAAGGCTTTGCACCACCATTATTTAGTGATCAATTTTCTGTTATTAATCAAAGGATTGTTGGTAAAAAACATTCAAAATTATTACTGGAAAAACAAGATAAACGTTTTGATGCGATATTTTTTGGGCATGTGGATGATTTGCCTAAACAAATAGAAGCGGTCTATCAGTTGCAGGTTAATCATTATAACGGCACACAATCTGTGCAGTTACAGCTACTGCATGTTTAATTGCTGCGATATAATGCACCTCCATGAGAAAAACTAAAAAATCAACACAGAAATTTGTCATCGCTAATTGGAAAATGCATGGCAATCTTAAGGATAATCAAGCACTGCTTGAGACTTATGTGAGCGCGCTAGCTGGCTTAACCAATACGCAAGTGGCTGTCTGTGCGCCTTACCCTTATTTAGGGCAATTGCAAACCATGTTGCAAGACACCAATATCGCCTGGGGTGCACAAAATCTTGCCAAAAATGAAAATGGCGCTTTTACAGGTGAAGTGAGCGCACAAATGCTACGTGATTTCGGCTGCGAGTATGTGATTTTAGGTCATTCTGAACGCGCCACGGCTTACTGTGAATCTGACGAAAATATCGCGCAAAAATTTATGGTGGCAAAAAAGCATGGTATTACTCCTATTTTATGTGTAGGAGAGACCCTCATTGAGCGTGAGGCCGGGGTGATGGAGCTGAAGGTAGGTAAACAGCTTGATGCGATTATTGATTTATATGGTGTTGAGGTTTTTGCAGGAGCGGTTATATCCTATGAGCCAATATGGGCAATCGGTACAGGTTTAGCGGCCACGCCAGAGCAAGCGCAAGCCATGCACCAGTTTATTCGAGACAAGCTATCACCAGCTAAAGCAGAAGAGGAGAGAGGGCTGAATATCCTCTATGGGGGAAGCGTAAATCCGCAAAATGCGGTACAATTATTCGGAGTGAAAAATATCGACGGCGGGCTAATAGGAAAGTGCTCGCTTAATGCAAAAGAATTTGAGAAAATATGTCGCGCTGCGGAATCGTCACTAAATTAATGCATCAGTTGATGCTTGGGGGCAGAAGTCTGGCAGATGGTAAGAAACTTAAGATAGGTAAAAAATGGAAAATACAGTTACAGTAGTGCATGTGCTAGCAGCCGCAGCACTTATCGGTTTGATTTTATTACAGCACGGCAAAGGTGCTGATATGGGCGCCGCTTTTGGTAGCGGCGCATCGGGCAGTTTATTTGGTGTGAGCGGATCATCCAACTTTTTGAGTCGTGCGACAGCATTTAGTGTTGTTGTATTTTTTGCGACAAGTTTAACGCTGGCATATCTTGCTAGCCATCGCTCAAGTGCTGGTAGCGTCATACAAGTGCCTACACCAGCTGTAGAAACAAGTGTTGGTGCAGAAACCATTCCAACTGAGACAGCGCCAGTTGCGGGCACTGCGGAGGATGTCCCCAACTAAATTTAAGCTAGATTTTGCTTAAATAAACATGCCGTCGTGGTGGAATTGGTAGACACGCTATCTTGAGGGGGTAGTGACGAAAGTCGTGAGAGTTCGAGTCTCTCCGTCGGCACCAGCTTGATTCAAACACACTACAATCTAGCATTGGCTAGTCGATATTTGGTTCTATTTTTCTTGGCTTGATCTAGCACAAAAAAACTTGTTTTATTACGTTAAAAATTGCGCTGGCGCGTTATAATATGCGGTATTAATTTTTGCAAAAAATAAAAAACCAATGTTAGCCAATTATTTTCCAGTATTAATGTTCATTTTAGTCGGTTTGGGCGTCGGCGTAGGACCGCTCATCCTTGGCAAGTTGGTTTCGCCACATAAGCCAGACCCTGAAAAAAACTCACCCTATGAGTGCGGTTTTGAGGCTTTTGAAGATGCGCGTATGAAGTTTGATGTGCGTTATTACTTAGTGGCTATTCTGTTTATTCTTTT
>JAZGEZ010000011.1:0-22551 GCA_036479055.1 Methylophilaceae bacterium
AATGGCGGAATGAGCCAGGGAATAAAATAGCTGAGCGTAAGTGCAACTGGCACTAGGATAAGTTTGTTAATGAATGATCCTTTGGCTACAGCCCACACAACGGGGATTTCTCGTTCAGCCCTAACGCCTGATACTTGTTCCGCATTTAGTGCTAAGTCATCGCCTAGAACGCCTGCCGTTTTTTTTGCCGCCACTTTAGTCATGACTGAAACGTCATCTAGAATGGTTGCGATGTCATCCAGAAGTGCTAATAAACTGCCTGCGGCCATTACTTGTTTCCAATCTGTTAAGTATTGAAGAATTGTAACCAAAAACGATAGGTAGTGCAGATAATGATTAAGAAATTATTTTATTTTGGACATGAAATTGAGGTTTTCGCGATTATTATTGTATCGTTTGTACTTAAGTCTTCTGCATGAGGATGAAAAATAGATGGCTTTTATGTATTACAAGTACACGTAAAATGTGCCGGAACGTTATTTTTAAATACGTTAAATTAGACAAGGTAGATGTGATGAGAAGCGTAGTATTAATTGTGTGTGTTTTGGCCAATTTTTTCTATGGCAGTGCTTTTGTGCAGGTAGCTCATGCCAAGAATAGTGCTACTAAGTTAGCAATCAGTGCCGCATTTGATCAACAAGGAAAACTGTGGCGTACGAGTGTGCGTGAAGGTTTTGTGTTTGTTGATAGCAGTATGGATCAAGGCAAAATCTTTTCTAAGCCAGTAAAGGTGAATAAAACATCACAAAAAGTTGCAGCCAGAGGTGAGGGACGCCCTAAAATTGCGATTGGTCTTAATGATTATATCTACCTCACTTGGACGCAAACGTTAAAAAAACCATTTGCTGGATATATATGGTTTTCTAGGTCTACAGATGGCGGTAAAAGTTTTGAGAAGCCAAAAATCGTACATCAAGACCGTGCAGAAATTACCCATCGCTTTGATGCGTTAAATGTTGCGCCTAACGGCCGCATTACAGTGACATGGATAGATAAGCGTGATTTGGAGGCGGCAAAAAAAGCAGAGAAAAAATATTCGGGAGCAGCGATTTACTATGCAGTTTCTACCGATAATGGAGCATCATTCCAGATAGAAAAAAAGCTGGCTGATAGCAGTTGTGAATGTTGCCGTATTGCGATGACGACTAAGCCTGATGGTACTGTTGTCGCATTATGGCGACATGTGTTTGAAGGTGGTGAACGTGATCACATGATTGCGGAAATACCCAAATCTGGTAAAACCGCCAATTTGAAACGCGCAACTTTTGGCCACTGGAAGCTTGATGGTTGCCCACACCATGGCGGTGCAATTGCAAGAGGCGGCGAGGGCACTAAATGGTGGGGCTATCATATGGCTTATTTTGATGGTAAAGATAAAAAGCCAGGACTTTATTATAGCCGTATGGATGGCGAGGCTTGGGTGACATCCCCCGCCAAACAGTTTGGCGATAATGCGAAGCAAGCTAGACACCCTGCTTTGTTGAGTATGGGAAAAAAGGTTTGGTTAGTTTGGTTGGAAACGACGGCTAATAATACAAAAAAAGTGTTAGGAGTGACCTCTGCAGATAGTGGAAAAACTTGGTCTGATGTGGATGTGCTATTGAGTGTAAAAGGAAAAGTAGATTATCCGCAACTGCTTCAATATAAAGATAATGCTTATTTAGTCGTTAATACTGACAATGGATTAAACATCACTTCAATTTAGCCTTTAAAACACATTGTGTATGCGGTATAAGCGTTGTGAGATTGTAACCTTATTGTAAGGAACAGAAAGCAGCTGCATGACCCCTCCCACCATTCTAGATATAGAAGCTTCAGGCTTCGGTAAAGGTAGCTACCCTATTGAAGTTGGCTATGTGAGTAGACATGGGCACCCATGGTGCTCTCTTATTGTTCCTAGTGATCATTGGTTACACTGGGATGATTCAGCAGAAAACTTACATAAAATATCACGCAATACATTATTTGAATACGGTAAAGATGCAGGGATAGTGGCTAAGCATTTAAATAATGTTTTTCATCATCAGACTATTTATACGGATGGTTGGTTACAAGATTTTACTTGGATAAATTGTTTGTTTGATTTGGCTGATATTGTGCCACTTTTCAAGCTTGAAGATTTACGTACGATTCTTACCCCATATCAAGAATCTGTGTGGCATGCGACTAAACAATCTATTCTTGATGAGTTGCAAGCCAGCCGTCATCGTGCAAGTGTCGATGCAAAAATATTACAAATGACGTGGATAAAAACAGCTGAGAGTGAAGCCTTATTAAGCGTTTAGCGTAGGCACTCATTACATCGCCTATTGAAAACAATCAAAACAGCCGCATTATATAGATATGTTTAATCGTTATATCTAGGAGTTTTTAATGCGTTTTGATAAGCTCACAACCAAGTTTCAGCAAGCCCTTGCAGATGCGCAAAGCATGGCTGTCGGCAGCGACAACCCTAGCATAGAAGCCGTACATCTTTTAACTGCATTGTTACAACAAGACGATGGTAGCACAACCTCATTGCTAGCACAGGCAGGCGCTAAGCTATCTGCATTAAAGAACGATTTAAAAACGGCAATTGATCAATTGCCTAAAGTGTCGAGCAGTGAAGGTGAAGTGTCGATTTCACGGGATTTAAATAATTTATTCAACATCACAGATAAGCAGGCGCAACAACGTAATGATAGCTATATCGCGAGTGAATTGTTTTTATTAGCCTTGACCGATAGCAAAGATGAAGCAGGCAAGTTGCTCAAAAAAAATGGCTTAGCAAAATCAGCTTTAGAACAAGCCATTACACAAGTGCGCGGTGGCGAGAGCGTGAATTCGCAAGAAGGCGAGTCTAACCGTGAAGCACTAAAGAAATATACATTAGATTTAACAGAGCGCGCACGTATGGGTAAGCTTGACCCTGTGATTGGTCGAGACGATGAGATTCGACGTGCGATTCAAGTGTTGCTACGCCGTACTAAAAACAATCCAGTGCTCATTGGTGAGCCAGGTGTCGGTAAAACCGCAATTGTAGAGGGCTTGGCACAGCGTATTGTGAATGGAGAAGTGCCTGATTCACTTAAAAATAAAAAAGTGTTATCACTTGATATGGCTTCTTTATTAGCAGGAGCTAAATACCGAGGCGAATTTGAGGAACGCTTGAAGTCGGTTTTGAAAGAGCTTGCACAAGATGAGGGCCAGAACATTGTATTTATTGATGAAATTCATACTATGGTCGGTGCAGGAAAATCAGAAGGTGCGATGGATGCAGGGAATATGTTGAAGCCTGCTTTGGCACGAGGTGAGCTACATTGTGTCGGTGCGACGACTTTAGATGAATATCGAAAATATGTTGAAAAAGACGCGGCTTTAGAACGTCGGTTCCAAAAAGTGCTTGTTGAAGAGCCTAGCGTCGAAGCAACGATTGCGATTTTGCGCGGTCTACAGGAAAAATATGAGTTACATCACGGTGTTGAAATTACAGACCCAGCAATAGTCGCTGCAGCAGAGTTATCAAGTCGTTATATCACTGATCGTTTTTTGCCAGATAAAGCCATCGATTTAATTGATGAGGCGGCCAGTCGCATCAAGATGGAAATTGATTCTAAGCCTGAGGTGATGGATAAGCTGGAACGCCGTTTGATTCAACTGAAAATTGAGCGTGAAGCCGTGCGCCGCGAGAAAGATGAGGGCTCAATTAAGCGCTTTGATCTGATCAAAGAAGAAATTGTTACGCTAGAGAAAGAATTCGCTGATTTAGAAGAAATTTGGAAAGCAGAAAAGGCGCAAGTACAAGGCTCCGCACATATTAAAGAGGCTTTAGAGAAACTTAAATTTGAGATAGAGGAAGCAACACGAAAAGGTGAATTACAGAAAGCTTCTGAATTGCAATATGGCAAGTTGCCTGAGTTAGAAGCGCAGCTTAAGCAAGCGGCGACAACAGAAAATACGCAGGGGGACATAAAACATAAAATGCTCCGCACAGAAGTCGGCGCAGATGAAATTGCTGAAGTGGTGAGTCGAGCGACAGGGATTCCTGTTAGCAAGATGATGACCGGTGAGCGAGATAAGCTACTGACGATGGAAGATAAGCTACATCAGCGTGTGGTGGGACAAGATGAAGCTGTGCGCGTCATATCCGATGCCATTAGGCGGTCACGTTCTGGTTTAAGTGATCCTAATCAGCCTTACGGTAGCTTCTTGTTTTTAGGCCCAACTGGTGTGGGAAAAACTGAGCTTTGCAAAGCGTTGGCTGGCTTCCTATTTGATTCAGAGGACCATTTAATTCGTATCGATATGAGCGAATTTATGGAGAAGCATTCTGTAGCACGGATGATAGGTGCGCCGCCAGGGTATGTCGGTTATGAAGAAGGCGGCACATTGACTGAGGCGGTACGCCGCAAACCCTATTCTGTTATTTTGCTAGATGAAGTGGAAAAAGCGCACCCAGATGTATTTAACGTATTGCTACAAGTATTAGATGATGGGCGCCTAACGGATGGACAAGGACGCACTGTTGATTTCAAAAACACCGTCATTATTATGACGTCCAACCTTGGTAGTCAAATGATACAAAATATGGCCGATCAAGACCACCAAGTCGTGAAATTAGCTGTAATGGGTGAAGTAAAAACACATTTCAGACCTGAATTTGTCAACCGTATTGACGAGATTGTCGTTTTCCATACACTAGGTGAAGAACAAGTTAAGTCGATAGCTGAGATACAGTTACAAAATTTAGCAACTAGGCTGGCTGCAATGGATATGCAATTGCAAGTAACCGATGCAGCCGTCGCTGAAATTTCGAGTGCTGGGTTTGATCCGGTTTATGGTGCGCGCCCACTAAAGCGTGCAATACAGTCAGAGATTGAGAATCCGCTGGCCCGTGAAATTTTAGCGGGCAACTTTGTTGCTAAAGATATTATTACGGTTGACGTTGAAACAGGTAAGATAGTTTTTTCTAAAAACGGATAAAGGCTTACATGGTGAAATGGTTTTACACAGGCTGTGCTTTACTTTTTGCCATCGCAAGCTTCTCAGTACAAGCGTATACGGGGGAACAACTAGAAACTTTTGAGAATGAACCGCCTGTCATTAGAACGTTACTTGAGCAGGCAAGTCGATTGGACAAGAAAGAGCAGGATGTTGATGCGCCTTGGAAAGCCGCTAAGCTGTATTGCGAGGCCTCACGATACGGTAGTGCAGAAGGCTTGTACCGTTTGGGGATGTTTTATGCTTTCGGACGAGGCGTACCTAAAAATAGAGACTATGCAGCCAACTTGTTTGGACTAGCATCTATGCATGGTCACTTTGAAGCGCAAAAGATGCTAGAGACAATAGAGCTTCGTAATGATGCTACACCAGCATGTGTATTAAAGAATATTGCGCCTGAAAAAGCGCCATTTTATCACTATGCGAGTGACTTTAAGAATTCGCCTTCTATAGAGGTTTATATTAAAAAACTACCTAAAACTAAACGTTGGGTTGTTGACTTGGCGGGTACCATTTCTGAGTGGTATAACGTTGATGCGAAGCTGGTGCTATCAATTATTATGGCTGAATCAAACTTTAAGGTGGCAGCGAAGTCCAATAAGGATGCGCATGGGTTAATGCAATTGATTCCAGCAACGGCTGAGCGTTTTAATGTAAAAAATGCTTATAACGCCAGCCAAAATATTAAAGGTGGCGTTGCCTATTTACGTTGGCTACTTTCTTACTACAGAGGCAGTGTGCCATTGGCCGTTGCCGCCTATAATGCGGGTGAAGGTGCCGTTGACCGACATAAAGGCATACCACCTTATAAAGAAACACGTGCGTATGTAAAGAAAGTGTTAGGGTTGTATCAATCAACGCAGCACAGTTTCGATGCTAACATTACTAAAGCATCTTCTGTGGTGAGAAAGTGAGGCGGAAATGAAAGTCAAATACATATTAGTGTTGGCAATATTTTTTATACTGACAGGCTGTGCAAGTCTAGGCGAGCATCAGCAGGGGCAAGTAGAGCGAATTACGCCTGAAGAGCTGGCTAAGCTACTATCTCCACCAGTGGCAACGGTTACTTTGGATGAGATAGTGACTGATTCTAAGCAAGGTAAAACTTCAGATGTCATTATCGCTAAAATTAAGGACAGCAACTCTAGGTACGAGCTGTCTTCTACACAGATTTTGGATCTAAATAAGCAGGGCGTCGATGTCAAAGTGCTAGATTACATACAGCAAAGCAACGAGCTTGCTAAACAAAATGCAATTGCTACAGAAATGAATAGACGTGAAAAAGAAAAATCTGAAGTGCAAAAGCAGCTGAATCAAGCGCGTTTAGCACGTCATCGATACTATGATCCTTTCTGGGGGTCTAGATATAACTTTTATTACCGACACGGTTTTCCTGGCCGTTATTGGCGAGGCTCTCGTTTTGGCTGGGGCATGTCGTACGGACACCCATTTGGCTGGTAGTTAGGCCGTTGCTGTAAACATTTGTTATTGGTTATAATTAGTTTTTGACTTGAAAGCCAATCATGCAGCAGTTTACAAAAGAACTGAGTGTTAGCGCTCAAGGGCGAAAACTTTACGATGTTACGTCGCAAATAACACAATGGGTAAATCAGCAAGAAATAAGTGTTGGCCTTCTTACTTTATATATACAGCATACTTCAGCAAGTTTATTGATTAATGAGAATTATGACCGAGATGTTTTGGTTGATATGGAAGCATTTTTTGATCGCTTGGTACCTGATGGAGACTCGCTATTTATTCACACAGTAGAAGGTCCTGATGACATGCCAGCACATGTGCGTACAGCGCTGACGCAAACCAGTTTGTCTATTCCTGTTTTAGATGGAAAAGTAGCGCTTGGGCAATGGCAGGGTATATTTTTATTTGAGCACAGACTCATGTCAGCTAGCCGCCGTATTATCATGCATTTAATGGGTGAATAGCTAGCTTTCGATGTTTAAACAAGGCCGCCCATTAACCCCTCAAGAAAAACAGACTTTTAGGCCATACTTTGCTGAGAATGTGATAGAGCAAACACGCATTATTGATGGGCATGTCCCTTTTTGGTTGCGTACTGATATGTGTGCTGTTGTCATTAACTATCGCATATACTTAAGGTCTGGGGTGTATCAGCCAAATACTAAAAGTGGTGTGGAGTTATTAGGACATGAGCTGATGCATGTTTCTCAGTTCTTACACGGAATGAACTGGTTAAAGTATATATGGTCATGTCGGTATGGTTATAAAAAAAGCGGATATGAGATAGATGCTTATGCAAAAGGACACCTAATTTCCGCAAATTTCCAACAACTAGCATAACCTTTAGCCTGTTTTATGCGTTATTATTAGCATTAGTTGTAAAATAACTATAGTTTTGCTATTGTCCTCTTGGGGGATGTATTTTTTTTTCGTTTTAGGGAGAAGATTGATGAAAGTAACATATAAATTATTAGTTCCAGCGTTTGTAGCTGGATTATTATTAGTAGGATGTGGTCAGCAAGATGTGGCTACACCAGCTGGCGAAATGGCTGAAGAAGTAACAGAAGCAGCTGGCGAAATGGCTGAAGAAGTAACAGAAGCAGCTGGCGAAATGGTTGAAGAAGCTGCAGAAGCTGTAGAGTCTGCTTCAGGTGAGCCAGGTGGTTATGTACCGACTGCGGATGAGCTTATTCCTGGTGAAACAAGACCATAGTACTAGATTGTTGAATACTGATATTATTAAGTATTGAATTTGTAAGTACTGATATAAAAGTATTAAAAAGCAGTATAAAAACGCACTTAAAGTGCGTTTTTTTATGGATGCTCAATACACGACTTATAGCTATGTAAAAATCTGACTAATTATTTAACGAGTAGAACTCCACTTCAATGGATCAAAAGGGATGCTCTTTTTCCGTAATTCATAATACAAGCCGTTGCTTTTATTACCACCAGTATTACCAACGGCAGCAATGGTATCGCCACCTTTCACAGCTTCACCAACATTTTTTAGTATGGTTTGATTGTTGCCGTATAAGCTCATATAACCACTACCGTGATCAACAATAATTAAATTGCCAAAGCCGCGCATCCACTCGGCAAAGACAACACGCCCAGTGGCAACAGATTTGACGGTTGCGCCTGCTTTAGCACGAATAAACAAACCTTTCCATGTCACGCCGCTATCTTTGCGTTTGCGACCAAAACGGTTCATGACTTGGCCTTTGACCGGTAATTTTAGCTTGCCTCTGAGTGAAGAGAACTTCTTTCCTGCATAGCGATTGTCTGGTGTTTTTCTGTTGGTAGCAATGATTTTAGAAGACTTTTTCTTTTTGACTTTCTTTTTCTTTTTAGCTCTATTTTTCTTGGCAATTTTAGCAAGCTTGGCGACAAGTCGTGAAAGACGTTTTTCATCACGTTTTAGCTTCTTAATCTGACCACGTTGTGCAGCAATTTCTTTAGATAATTTTTTTAACACTAAGGCTTTTTCTGCCTTTTGTTTTTCTAAAGTTTTACGTTCGCTTTCTTGATGCTTTTTTAATTGCGAAACCTTTTGTAATGTATTTGATGTTTGTGTATCAAGGGTTTTAATTTTATTGAGATTGCTTTGCATATCGTCAATAAGCTTGGTGTGTGCTTTGGCAATGTAGGATTGATACTTTAGGTCGCGCGAGATTTGGCTAGGGCTTTTGCTTTGCAAAATGAGTTTTGCATAACTTTGGTTACCTTGGGCATATTGCTGATATAGCAATTTCCCCAGTTGTTTCTGTTGCAATCCTAGTTTTTCATTGATGGATAGCGATTTCTTTTTGAGCTGGTTAAGTTTGGTTTCATTTTGTTTTTGCTCTTCTTTGATTTTGAGCAGCTCTTTGTTGGCTATGCTGATGGCTGTTTCTGATTTTTTTAGTGCATCGGCTACATCATGTTGTTGTTCTTTGGTTTTATTTAGCTTTTTCTTAATACGCTTGATCTTTTTTTGGATGCCGCTGATATCTTTTTTTGCGGTATCTGTTTTTTTGTTAGCAAAGCTAGTGTTAACGCCAGCTAACAAAGATAGTGTAAATAAGCAAAGCAAATACGGGATTAAACGTTTACACATTAATGAGTTTAATTGTTAGCGGTAAATGTAATTAAGTTTTTACCAGTCATCTCAGTTGGTTGAGCAACGCCCATCATATTTAGTAGCGTCGGCGCGAGATCAGATAGTGCGCCATCATTAGCTAATGATGCTTCTCTACCTATGTAGATCATTGGGACTAAGTTAGTGGTGTGCTGTGTGTGCGGCTGGTTGTTTTTGTAATCTTGCATGAGTTCAGCATTGCCATGATCTGCCGTAATAATGATTTCACCACCTATTGCTTGCATCGCTTCAACAACCCTTCCTATGCAAGTATCTAAAGTTTCAACTGCGCGTATGGCAGCTTCTAAAACACCAGAATGTCCCACCATGTCACAATTGGCGTAGTTGCAAATGATCGCATCATATTTTTTAGTTTGAATCGCTGCAACAAGTTTGTCTGTTAATTCAGGCGCGCTCATTTCTGGTTGCAAATCGTAAGTGGCAACGTTAGGTGACGGGACCAATATTCTGTCTTCGCCCTTAAATATAGCTTCATCGCCACCATTAAAGAAGAAAGTAACATGCGGATACTTTTCTGTTTCTGCAATCCGTAGTTGTGTTAAGCCTAAGCTTTGCAAATGCTCGCCGAAAGTATTTTTTACGGAATAAGGTGCAAAAACAGGGGTAGCTTTTTTCTGCTTCTGATCATATTGCGTCAGTGTGAAGTAATGAGACAGCTCAGGTTGATGCTTACGCTCAAACCCATCAAATTCTTGGTTGAGCAAAGCATCCGTCATTTGCCTTGCCCTGTCGCTACGGAAGTTCATGAAGATAACAGCATCGCCATCTTCTAGGCGTGTAAGTGCCTCGTTAGGATTTCGTATAGCAGTACATTTTACAAACTCATCTTTTTCATCGCGCGCATAGGCATTTTCTAACGCCTTAGCGGCGCTTACTTCAGTAAATTCAGCAACACCTTCTGTGATCATTTTATAAGCTGGTTCTACGCGCTCCCAACGTTTGTCGCGGTCCATGCCGTAAAACCGGCCACTAACGCTAGCAATTTTCCCAATGTTAAGCGCGCTTATTTTGTCCTCTAGCGCTGTAATATAGGGGGTTGCACTAACTGGAGGCGTGTCCCTACCATCTAAAAATGCATGTATATATACTTTTTTGAGGCCTTGTTTCTCAGCCATTTCTAGCATAGCGTGAATATGGTTTTGATGGCTATGAACCCCACCATCAGATAATAGGCCAAATATATGCAGCGCTTTGTCGTTAGTTTTTAATTCTTGTATCGCTTGCGTGAGTGCTGGAATCTCAAAAAAATCACCTGTTTCAATACTGTTGTTGATGCGTTCAAAATCTTGAAAAATCACGCGGCCTGCACCGATGTTAAGGTGACCAACTTCAGAATTGCCCATTTGCCCATCAGGCAAGCCTACATAATGTTCAGAGGCATTAATGAGTGTATTTGAATAGTCACGTTTAAGCGCATCTAAGTTGGGTGTTTTTGCAAGTGATATTGCATTGTCTTGGCTATCTTCACGGTAACCAAAGCCATCTAGAATAAGCAAAATAACGGGTGTGGTCTGCATAATAAATGTTTCACATTAAATGTTTGAATGCATCCATTATAATGGTTGAGTGTGTAAAAAAAAATAAAACAGTGCTTAAACTTAAAAAGCCTCTTGAATTAAAGGTAAAAGACAGCATCTAGGCTATGGGTAGTCAACATTAACATGATGGAAAATTAGAGAAAGAAGATTGTGGAATTTATTACAGGGAATGCGATATATATTGGTTTAGCACTAGGTTCAGGCTTGATGCTATTGTGGCCGTACCTTAGTGGAGGCGGAACTAGCGGAGTATCAAACGTTACGCCAACGGAGGCAGTTTTGCTCATGAATAGAGCTAAAATGCTAATTTTAGATGTCCGAGATGAGGCAGAATTTACAGCTGGGCACATTCAAGGGGCAAAGCACATACCCTTAGCTGAACTCGAAAACCGTGTCAAAGAACTTGAAAAACATAAGAGTAAGCCGGTGTTGTTGCATTGCCAACGTGGCATGCGCTCTAAGACGGCTGCTAAGCTGCTAACAGCTCAGGCATTTACGCAGTTATACCAGCTAGAAGGTGGGCTGGATAAATGGGTAGCGGCTAAAATGCCGCTAGTAAAGGCTTAAGAGATGGCAAATATTGTGATGTATACAACTGCATATTGCCCTTACTGTACAAATGCAGAGCGTTTGCTAGTGAATAAAGGCGCGGTTGAGATTAATAAAATACGGATTGATTCTGAACCTGAATTGCGCATGGAAATGATGGAGAAGACGGGTCGTCGTACGGTGCCACAAATTTTTATAGATGAGCGCCATGTTGGTGGCTTTGATGATTTGCGCGCATTGGATTTGTCTGGAGAGTTAGATTCTTTGTTGGCTAAGGAATCATGAATATTGAAAATTTAGATGATTAAAGCAGGATAAAACGCTAAAATAGAGCGTAAGTTTTAAAACATAATTTGTAATTAAACAGAAGAACAGGGAAGTTAAATGGCAAAAGATAATAAAGCTGCTCCTAAGGCAGAAGAGGCAGCACAAGCAGGCTTTGCAATTGAAAAGCTGTATGTAAAAGATGCGTCAATTGAGGTGCCAAATGCACCCCAAATTTTTACAGATCGTACACCGCCACAGGTGAATGTAGAGTTAGGCAATAGCGCAACTAAGCTAGATGAAGGTGTTTTTGAAGTGGCAATTAAAGTCACCGTTACTGCAAAGATTGAGGAGAATACGGCCTTTTTGGTGGAAGTGACTCAGGCAGGCATTTTTGGTATTAAAGGCATTCCTGATGAGAATTTAGAAATGATTTTGGCCATCACATGCCCTAATATCTTATTTCCGTATGCAAGAGAAGCGGTATCAGACATGGTAACCAGAGCGGGCTTTATGCCAATATTATTGAACCCCATTAATTTTGAAGCTTTGTATGCGCAGCAACAGTCTGAAGCAGGCAGTGCAGACGCGCCAAATTAATATTAACGATTACTTTAGATGCCTAGAAATTTAAAATTTAAGTATTCACCTCTATGGTTGAACCCAAGCTTAGCGATGCTTTGTTTGGGTTTTTCTTTGAGCTTCGTGGTGATAGCAGAGGCAGCAGAATTCCGTTCAATTGTGGCGCTAAAGGCGGTTGCGTATGATGCGCCTTCAGTAGAGGCTAATAAGCTTTATATTATGAAGCAAGGCTACCCAGTTGAAGTGATTGTGAATTTGGGTGATTGGGTGAAAGTGCGTGACCAGCGTAGTGGGCTGAGCTGGGTAGAGGGTAGAAACTTAGATAATAAGCGCATGGTATTGGTGACTGATAATACGGATATTAAAGCAGCTGAGAGTCCAGAGTCCACGTTGCTTGCGACGATAGAGAAAAACGTAGTGTTAGAGCTGCTGTCCCCCAAAATTAATAGAGGCTGGGTCAAAGTTAAACACCGTGATGGGATTTCAGGCTATATTCAAAGTAGTGCAATTTGGGGTCTATATTGAAAAAAATAGCTGTTTTAGGTGCCGGCGCATGGGGTACGGCACTTGCGATACACATTAGTCAGCAGCATCAAGTTACCTTGTGGGGGCGGAATGCAGGGCATGTTTCGGGTATGCGCAAAGCGCGCGCTAATCCGCTGTATCTTGGTGATTTCAAATTTAACGATAATTTAGAAGTTGAAGACAGTATAGCCACAGCGATAGAAGGTGCAGATTTGATCTTATCAGTAGTGCCTACTGGTGGTTTTCGGCTCATTTTGAAAGAGCTTAAGAAGCTAGGGTCAAAACAGCCCTTAATATGGGCGCATAAAGGCCTTGAGCCAATATCGGCATTGCTTCCTCACGAAGTGGTGATTGAAGAATTGAGCATGAGTCAAAAATGGGGCGTGTTGTCAGGCCCTAGTTTTGCGGCTGAGCTTGTGCGTGGCTTGCCTACAGCAGTGACATTGGCAGCGAATAATACAGAGTTCGCATTAGAGGCAGCAAGTCTGTTGCACGGAGGTAGCTTACGTGTTTACAACAGCACAGATGTAATCGGTGTTTCGGTAGGTGGCGCAATTAAGAATGTGATGGCGATTGCAGCAGGCATTTCCGACGGCATGGGTTTTGGTAACAATGCACGAGCAGCCATGATTACAAGAGGATTGGCTGAGATTACACGTTTTGGCGTAGCGCTAGGGGCGAAACCAGAAACCTTTATGGGTTTAGCAGGGGCGGGTGATTTAATTTTAACTTGTACAGGGCAGTACTCTCGTAATAGGGAAGTTGGTTTGCAACTGGCATCAGGGAAAAAACTTGAAGAAGTGCTCAATGGTTTGGGTCATGTTGCCGAAGGCGTCAATACTTCTCGTGAGGTTGTGCGACGAGCAGAAAAAATTAGCATTGATATGCCGATCACCTATGAAGTGAACCAAGCGTTAACAAACGGAAAATCTGCTAAAGAAGCAGTGACGGACTTGCTGGGCCGAAATCAAAAGCCCGAAGGAATCTAACCTTAATTTTATTTGGCTAGTGTTAAGTGCTGATGCCTAAAGCACGGGTATCAAGGTTGTCTACGGTCTTCTTTCACACGATGGTTGTTTTCATCCACCATGATTTGTCGAGAAACGTATATGCCGTTTCGCCGCTCATGCATCCTTCTGTCATCATATCGTAAGAATTTACAAGTACACCTTTCTTCATCGCATGCTTGTAAAGGTAAAGAAATTGACTCGTCCATTAATATGGCTTTGTTTTTTAGCGCATTGGCTGATGGGCAAGCTTTGCTTCCTGGCTTGATGACAACACACCGATATTGATTTTTAGTGTCTTGGCTTTTTAGTGTATTTGGGTCAACTTTTTCAAAGCCACTCTTTTCGATCAATCTTTTTTGTTTGTTGCTGTGCCAAAAATATACCAGCGCTAAAGCAAACACTAAACCTAATAGAATTTTCATATCTTTAAAATACTAACAATAACAACTAAGGTTAATACAATACCTTGGTTTGACGTGATAAATCAAAGTTTATTGTAAATTTTTATAGGCCACCTTCAAAATCAAGCTGCCGCCATGCTTCATATAACAATACTGCGGCGCTGTTAGATAAATTTAAACTTCTGCTTTCGGCTAGCATCGGCAGGCGTACGCGATGATCTGACGTAAATTCATGGCGAACATCATCGGGTAAACCACGTGTTTCTGGACCAAATACAAAAACATCCTCTGCTTTGTATTGTATTTGGCTATGCCGTGTGCTGCCTTTGGTGGTGATCGCAAACAAACGCTTTCCAGTCAGCGCTGCTTTACACTCTTGCCAGTTCTCATAGACTTTTAGCGACGAAAATTCGTGATAATCTAAACCAGCACGTCTAAGTTGTTTATCTTCTAACTTAAAGCCCAATGGCTTTACTAAATGTAGTTGCGCGCCCGTGTTGGCGCATAAACGGATAATGTTACCGGTGTTAGGTGGGATCTCGGGTTCAAAGAGGACGATATGAAACATAGCTACGTATTTTACCGTAAGCGTTCTTTTAATTGGTTGTTAATGCGAGCCAAAAAGTCACCCAGTTCTCGCTAGCACATAACAACTTACTTTAACCGCACCAGCTTTTTTCAGTGTTTTTGCTAGCGCGTTCAGGCTTGCGCCAGTGGTCATCACATCATCGATTAAAGCAATGTGCTGATTGGTAAAGGTTGCTTGGCAATCAAATGCCCCTTGCATATTTTTAATACGTTCTTTAACCGTTAAGCTGGCTTGCGGCGGTGTATTCTTTATTCTAGTGCAGCTAGTGACATCTAATTTTATATTTAATTGTTTAGTAATTACTTTGGCGACTTCTAATGATTGATTAAAGCCGCGCTGTTTTATTCTGTTTGGGTGCAATGGCATTGGAATGATGGCGTCTATATCAAAATCCACAATTTTTTCTTGCAGCAAGCGGCCTAGCGTCTGGCTTAAATAAAGCGCATTCTTGTATTTATAATGTTGCAGAATTGCATCGACTGGGTAGGCGTATGAAAATAATGCATACGTGTAATCGTAGTAAGGCTGATGCCTAAGACAATTTCCACAAATCTCACCACGTGTTTTGAGACCACATTGTGGGCAGCTTGGTTTGGGTGCGCGCGGCAAATAATCCAAACAATCTAAACATAGACTAATTTCGCTATCGGCTTTCGCCCCACATAGTAAACATTTCTGCTTGAAAAATAACTTCGATAGCGTACTAATATTTAACTGTTGATTATTTTTTAACCAATTGTTCACCATTATTGTTAATTGTTCTTTACAGTCTCTAATTTATTGATTAGCATGATAAAAATTACTTAAAAGGCTCGCTAATGCACGGAAACGCTCAAACCAAACCGCAAGAATCTATTATAAACGCTGATGCATTAAAACCTAGCAATCAGCACGCAGAGGCAACAACAAAAGCCCGAAAAACAGTAACGCGTTGGGGTGTCGATGAGATTGTTGCATTGTACGAGTTGCCATTTAACGATTTGCTTCATCGTGCGCAAAGTGTCCATCGTGAGAATTTTGACCCTAATGCAGTACAGGTAAGTACGCTTCTATCAATTAAAACAGGTGGTTGCAGTGAGGATTGCGGCTATTGCCCACAAGCCGCACGTTACCATACAGAGGTCGAAAATGAGCCAATGCTGCCCTTAGATGAGGTGTTGATCGCCGCGCAAGCAGCGAAAGATAGCGGTGCGAGTCGGTTTTGTATGGGTGCTGCGTGGCGCAGCCCTAAACAAAGAGACCTAGAACCTGTGCTAAAAATGATTTCAGAAGTGAAAGCGATGGGTTTGGAAACCTGTGCTACTTTGGGGATGTTGAAAGAAGGCATGGCGGATCAGTTAAAAGAGGCTGGTTTAGATTATTACAATCACAACCTTGATACCGCGCCAGAATATTATGAAGATGTCATTAGTACACGCACCTACGAAGACCGTTTAGATACCTTAGATAGCGTACGAGGTGCAGATATTAATGTGTGTAGTGGTGGCATCATTGGTATGGGCGAAACCCGTAATCAACGTGCGGGCTTGTTAGCACAGTTTGCCAATATGGAGCGACCACCAGAAAGTGTCCCTATTAACTTGCTAACACAAGTTGAAGGTACTCCTATGCATGGTACTGAAGAGTTAGACCACTTCGAGTTTGTACGCACGATTGCGGCAGCACGTATTACCATGCCTAAGAGTTTTGTGCGCTTATCAGCAGGCCGTCAAAGTATGCATGAGGGGATACAGGCACTGTGCTTTATGGCAGGGGCAAATAGTATTTTTTACGGTGAAAAATTGTTGACAACAGATAACCCTGAGGCAGAGACAGATCAGAAGTTGTTTGCGAAACTAGGTATTCATCCTATCTAAGATGTTAGAAGCTTTGCAGATAGCCTTAGATAAGCATGAAGCTGATGGTTTGTTACGGCAGCGGCGTTTGTTAGATTCGCCACAGGCGGACAGCATCGTGACTAATAATCAGCAGTACTTGTCATTCTGTAGCAATGATTATTTAGGCTTGGCGAATCATCCACAATTAGTGTCGACAATGCAAAAAGCAGCGGGTGAAGCGGGGGTGGGAAGCGGCGCTTCTAATCTAATCACAGGACACCATCGTTATCACGATGTGTTAGAAAAGCAGCTTGCTACTTTTGTAGAAATGCCGGCTGCACTATTATTTTCTACGGGTTATATGGCCAATATTGGTGTGCTAGGCGCACTTGCTGGGCGTGGGGATGCGATTTTTGCCGACAAGCTGAACCATGCCTGTTTGAATGATGGTAGTTATTATTCTTTAGCAGATTTTCACCGTTTTCCACATAATGATGTCGATGCGTTAGAAAAATTGCTTAAAGCCAGCAGTGCCAAACGTAAATTGATTGCAGCAGATGCTGTTTTTAGCATGGACGGAGATATTGCACCATTAAAGCAATATTTAGCTTTATGCGAACAGTATGATGCCTATTTGTATGTGGATGATGCGCACGGTTTTGGTGTATTAGGAGCGCATGGTCAAGGGTCACTGAAGCATTTGAATTTAAAATCCCCACGTATCATTATGATGGCAACATTAGGTAAAGCAGCAGGCGTAGCAGGTGCATTTGTAGCAGGAGAGCAGGTCGTGATTGATTACTTAATACAGACGGCAAAAAGTTATGTATATAGTACGCCAGCACCGCCAGCGTTGTCCGCAACGTTATCCACCTCTATTAGTTTAATCGAGAAGGGTGACGACTTGCGCTTGCAGTTGCAGTTTTTAATGACCACTTTAAAAAGTAATCTTAACTTGAAAAAATGGCAGCTAATGCCATCAGAAACGGCTATACAACCATTGCTTATTGGTCGCAACCAAGATGCCGTTGGATTGAGCGAGTATTTACAATCAAAAGGAATTTTAGTGCCAGCCATACGTCCACCAACGGTGCCAAAAAATACGGCTCGATTACGGATATCGCTTTCAGCAACACACTCGGAAAAAGATATTTTAGAATTAACCAATGCAATTAATACAGCAGAAAGTGAATTAGCATGGCGTGCCGCGTAGAAATTATTGGACAGGGTAAACCGTTAGTCTTAATACATGGCTGGGGGATGCACGGCGGTGTCTGGCAGCCCGTTGCTAAACAACTTGCAAAAGACTATATGCTTTATATTGTTGACTTGCCAGGGATGGGCTACAGCCGCACGGTTGATCCTTATGAGCTATATAGCTTGGCTGAAGAGGTTGCTGAAGTGATTCCTGGTGTTTCTGATATTCTTGGTTGGTCACTGGGTGGGCTAATTGCACAAAATATTGCCATTACGCAACCTGACCGTATCCGGCGGCTAGTTTTGGTTGGCTCAACACCATGCTTTATTAATAAGCCAGATTGGCAGGCAGGGATTCCTGTCGATTACTTTAATAATTTTGCCAATAGTGTTGATGCTGACTATAAACGCACCATGATTAATTTTTTGACTTTGCAGTGTATGAAGGCGAAAAATGCTAGAGATACCATTAAACAACTTAGGCATGGTTTTGACCTTAAACCAGCGCCAACACAGCAAACATTAAAACGCGCGCTACAGGTTTTACTACAGACTGATTTACGGGAAGAAAGTGCTAACATCCGCAAGCCGACACTATTGATTCATGGCGATCGTGATACGTTAGCACCAGTCCAAGCTGCGCATTGGATGATGCAACAATTACCAAAAGGCTATTTACGGGTGATGTCGGGTGCTGCTCATGCACCATTTTTATCGCATAGCGAGCAGTTTGTTGAAGCGCTTACCCAGTTCTTAGAGCCAAACGGTTAACGAAACGAACGCAATGGACGAGTATTTTATCGACAAAGCGCGAGTGCGTGCTGCATTTGAACGTGCTGCTAACACCTATGATGAGGCAGCCGTACTACAAAAGCTGGTGCGTGATGAAATGTTTAGCCGTTTAGATCTCATTAAAGTAGCACCGAAAAAAATACTCGACCTTGGCTGTGGCACAGGGCATGGCAGCTTTGCATTACAAAAACGATTTAAATTAGCACAAGTCTTTTCTCTAGATTTAGCCTTCACCATGCTGGAAAAAACCTACGCGCAACAGCCACTGTTGAAAAAAGCATTTGGCGGCAAAAAACTGGTTTGTGCTGATATTGAGAACCTACCAGTGGCTGATGAGCAGTTAGATCTCGTATGGTCAAACCTGGCATTGCAATGGTGTAATGATTTAGATAAAAGCTTTGCAGGTATCAAACGCGCTTTAAAACCAAATAGCTTATTTATTTTCAGCACCTTCGGCCCAGATACCTTAAAAGAACTGCGAGCAGCGAGCAACAATGGAAAGACACATGTCAGCCGTTTTATTGATATGCATGATATTGGCGACGCTTTAACACGTAATGGTTTTAATGCCCCTGTATTAGATGTCGAACGTTATACGCTGACCTATGATGATGTGCGTAGTGTCATGGTGGATTTAAAATCGATCGGTGCAAACAATGCCACGCAAGGCCGTGGGCGTGGTTTAGCTGGCAAAGGTTTTCTCAAAACACTGGCTGAGCAGTATGAGCAATTCCGTATGGATGATGGCAAACTACCAGCAACATTTGAAGTGATTTACGGCCATGCCTGGACGCCAGAGCATAAACAGGACGACCAAGGTTTAGGTGATGGGGTGTCGCCTGTTCACTTTAGGTCAAGAAACTAAAGCCATATGACACAAGCATACTTCATTACAGGTACTGATACTGATGTAGGTAAAACCCATGTTGCTTGCCAGCTCATTCAGCAATATGTGGAGCAAGACTTAAAAGTCATCGGCATGAAACCAGTCGCCGCTGGTTGTGAATTGGTAGATGGTGAATGGGTGAATGAGGATGTGCAAAAGCTTACGGCTGCTAGCAATGTTGATGCACCAAAAGAATTAGTAAACCCATATTGCTTTAAAGAATATATCGCTCCACATTTGGCGGCTGAAAAGGCTGGGGTTGAAATTCAGGTTGAGAAAATTAAACAGGCTTATGACCAGCTCACTACAATGGCTGATATTGTGATTGTAGAAGGCGCTGGAGGGCTTTTAGTGCCTTTGAATAGTCAGAGTAGCTTGGCAGATTTGGCGGAGGTCTTAGCGATTCCTGTGGTGTTAGTTGTTGGCATGCGCTTGGGCTGTATTAATCACAGTTTGCTCACTGTAGAAGTCATTAAAGCGCGCGGCTTAACCTTACATGGCTGGGTAGCCAATCATGTTGATCCTGATATGCAGTTGTTACAGGAGAATATGCAAACGATTACAGCGCAGCTTGGTATGTCGCCGTTGTTTGAGTCTAAGTGGGTTGATTAATAAAATTCTCGAGATCTTAGCTATCTAGGTTTCTGTCTCTAAGTTCTGCCAACAATTTAATATCTTCTCCCGTATAGTCATCATGTTCAATTTTAGTATGAAAAATTTCAAAATGAAGTTTTTGCATTAAACACCATAATTGTTCAATGATTTTTTCAATATCATCATGTGTTATATCAGCCTCCTCATAAGATTTTTGTGGGTCAAATACTGCGTCTTTATCAATATGAACAAACGTATTGTTTCTTATAATTTTAAATTTATTTGATATGGCTTTTGCCCACTGTATATCAAAGTCACATTTTTCCGCTGCAGTCCTTACTAATTTTTTGTTTGCTTTGTATAAATACCAAAAAGATGCTGTTTGTGAATCATCTTCAAGTATTCTAATTAAACGTATAAGTCTTGCATCTGCTAAAGCATTCAATGAAACTCGGAAAAAATCTAAGCCAATTGCATCAACTGTCATTCCACAGATGGCATTGTGATAGGTGTGCAACCAAAAAGCTTCAGCACCAATTCTTTTAACAGTGCGTATAAATCTAGCGTCAGAATGTGATGTGTTCTCACTCATGTATAGGCTTGATTTTTATGGTTGGTATAGCTGGTTCTGATTGGAATATTTAATTACTTCATTTGGTGTCAAATAATGCACTGACTCCCCATGCTGCAACAAATGCCGAATATGTGTAGCACTAATATCCTGAGCGCTGATTTTTTGCATGGTAATAAAGCCAGAATTTTCACTGCTTAAGTCCGAATGTTGATCTGTGTAGTGATCGTGTAATAGCGTTTCTAGTTCACTTGGCAGTTTTTCTTGCACTTGCGTGCCAGGCCTTTGTACCAAGATGATATGCGCGTAGTCTAACAATGTTTGCCAGCGGTGCCATGTGTTGAGCTTTACAAAAGCATCGCTACCCATAATTAAACAGAGTGCGGTTTCGCCGCTTAATGATTCTTGCAGTTCAATCAGGGTGTCTACGGTGTAAGAAGTACCTTCGCGCTCTAGCTCACAACGGTCTAGGGTGAATAAAGGATTATCCGCAATCGCTAGTTTGACCATGGCAGCACGGTGCTCTGCTGATACAGTCACGTCATCTTTATGCGGCGGTTGGGCAGAGGGAATAAACCTGACTTCGGCTAAGCCCAAGGCATCCACCAACTCTTGCGCCATGCGTAAGTGGCCAAAATGAATGGGGTTAAAGGTACCGCCAAATATGCCGACTAATCGCATGGACTATTTCTTCTAGCTACGGATATGCCCGTCACCCAAGACAACATATTTAAGCGATGTGAGGCCTTCCAAACCAACAGGGCCACGCGCATGTAGCTTGTCGGTAGAAATGCCAATTTCAGCCCCTAAGCCATATTCAAAGCCATCAGCAAAGCGGGTGGAGGCATTGACCATCACGCTACTAGAGTCCACTTCACGTAAGAATCGGCGTGCTTTGGTGTAGTTCTCTGTCACGATGCTTTCTGTGTGTTGTGACGAATGTTGGTTGATGTGTGTAATTGCTTCATCTAAGCCATCGACTACTTTACAAGAAATAATGCTGTCTAAATATTCCGTGTAAAAATCTTCATCCGTCGCCGCTTTTGCTTCTTTCACAATGGCGCAGGTTTCAGTGCAGCCGCGAATTTCGACCTCTTTCGCTAATAGCCTTGCTGCAATTTGTGGCAACACTTCTTTTGCAATCGCACGATCAATTAACAATGATTCCGCTGTGTTACAGGTGCCTAAGCGTTGCGTTTTGCTGTTCTCTACAATGCTAAGTGCTTTTTTAATATCGGCTTCTTGGTCTACATACACATGGCAGTTACCATCTAAATGCTTAATAACCGCAATCCGTGCATCATTAGCAATACGCTCAATTAAGCCTTTGCCACCACGTGGCACGATGACATCAACATAGTCTTTCATGGTAATGAGTTCTCCTACGGCTGCGCGGTCTGTTGTTTCAACCACTTGCACTACTTCTTTAGGTAAGCCTGCTTTTTCTAAGCCCTCATGCACGAGTTTTGCCAGTGCTTGGTTGCAGTGAATCGCTTCTGAACCGCCGCGCAAAATAGCAGCATTGCCTGATTTAATACATAAACCTGCTGCATCTGCCGTAACGTTAGGGCGTGCTTCGTAAATAATGCCAATCACGCCTAAAGGCACGCGCATTTGACCGACTTGAATGCCACTTGGCATATATTTAAAGTCGTTCATTTGCCCAATTGGGTCGGCTAGACTAGCAATTTGAAGTAAGCCTTCTGCCATACTATCGACAGTTTTTGCTGTTAACGTCAGGCGGTCTAATAAGGCGCTTTCTAAACCATTTTCTTTGGCGGCGGCTAAGTCTTTAGCATTGGCAGCTAATAAGCTCGCTTTCTCACGCAATATGGCGTTGGCAATATTGGTCAGGGCCATATTTTTAGCATTGGATTCTGCATTGGCAATATGCCGTGATGCTTTTCTGGCGCTTTTGCCTAGTGCATCCATATAATCTTTTATATTTAACATGATGTTTTCTTTATCTTAAAATGTCTATTTATCTTCTACGGCGGATTTTTGCTAGACCAAAGCATACGCGTGATAGCTCTAGCCAAGCATCACCAATCATAATGCCTTTAGCGATTCTATCAATATCACACAGTTTTTGTAAGGCGGCTTCTAATTGGCGCAAGCTTAAGCGTGATACTGCGT
>JAZGEZ010000012.1:0-20528 GCA_036479055.1 Methylophilaceae bacterium
GACGTTGCAAATCAGCAGGCAGTAGCGCATTGTGTCTAGAAATCGGCGGCCAAACGTGGTCATTCATACCCATGACCCACATCGCATCTAATGGCTCAGCCGTCGCCTCTAACATCCCCATTACTTGTATAGCTGCTTGGTTTTTACGTTCTGGTTGAAATATCTGTGCTTTGCATAATTGTGTTAAACGTTTAATGGCTTCACTAGCGCGCATTTTGCCAACCAAGGGGTCTAAACTAGCCAGTTGTTGTAATACTTTTTCAAATGATTGCACCGCTTGATATTCATGGCTAGAGAGACTGCGCTCGCCTTGCCAATGCGTTGCTTCTAACAATGATTTAAACGTTTCTGCCCAAACAGCTGTCGATTGCATACGCGTATGTTCTTGCGCAAACCGCATCAACTCTTGACTATCTTCAATCAGCGCAGGCAGTTGTAATGCATGCTCACCTTCGCAAGCATGGTGTAAAAAACGTAGGTAGCGATGGTTTTTCACACTTAATGGCAATTGTTGCCTCATACGCGCATCTAGCTTGGCACGCGCATCACTTTCTTGTTGGCTAGCAGACCAATACACACTGTGTAGTAATGTTGCCAAATCGGTTTGCAATATCTGTTGCTTGTTCCAAGCAAAGCGTAATAAATTTAGCGCAGTGGTGATAATCGGTAAAGTAGCAAGTGCAACGCCTAAACTAAAATCATAACAACGTGCGATTTCAGCTAATGCAGGTGCTGCTGCTTCAGGGTGAAAAACATCATCTAATAAATGCGATAGTTTTGCGCGCAAGGCTTCTAGCTCTGGCACCACAATCGCCAGCTTGGCATGAGGGTTTTGTGCTAACTGTGTTTGTGCCCATGCCACAGCTGCACGACATTCAGCATCTTGATCATCCATCACCACGTGTGTTAACGCTTGTGGCTCGGGTAACGTTAAAGGGTACATGCTCACCGCTACACCACGGGTTTCTAATGCCTGAATTAAGCGTTTTGTATTGGGGTGAATACGGTCAAAGCCGGCGAGTTGAATTTTTTCAGGCATCTGCCCAGCATCTCTTTGCAAACAAGTGATTTGCCAAGTTTCATAACGGACAGCCTCTAATACATTGGCCTGTTTACATAACCCTTGAAAATGTTCACGCCACTGCATGAACTGCTGTGTTTCCTCAGTTGCATTATCGATGTCTACCTGTAAATGCCATTCTGTCAGTAGACGGTTTGCCTCTATGGCAGCGCTGGCTAAGCCTGAAGTGTCAAACAAATCAATCGCCGCATTCGCTTTAAGTGCGTGTTGTATGCTTTGCTCCCACAATAAACCCTCTTGTGTTGCATTAAGGGTAGCTGTCGGTACGCTAGCAGCATCAATCTCACCGAGCAATATGGCCGATTCAATAATAGTATTGAGCCAGTCACTAAGCGTTGTAATCTGCGGTGCTTGCCATTGGGTTGCCCCGCTTTTTATGTGGGCTAGTTGTTGCACCATCTGTAAGCTACGCGCTAAGCGAGCAGTAGAGCAGAGGATGAATGGAGGCACATTAGACGACATAACAATATTTTAAACGACTAATACTATATTATTTATAAATTTTAGTGAGTAAGCTGGTTTTGTAAGATAATGCCCTCATATTAGTATTAAGTAGGTTGATTGGAGAAGTGTGCATGGTAGCAAGCGTAGCAAAATATCTTAAATGGTTCGGGTTGCTCTTAATTCTGCTTGTTTTATTTGTGGCCTATACCTTTACCACCTTGCATTGGGTTTATTCATCAGGTGAGCGTGTCGGGTTTGTGCAGAAAATTTCAGAAAAAGGCTTTGTGTGTAAAACTTACGAGGGTGAACAAGTATTGGTCACCGTGCCTGGCACCCAAGCAGAAAAATTCTTTTTTACGGCAAAAAATGAAGCCGTTTATAACAAGATTAACGAAACCAATGGCCAACGTGTGCGCTTGCTATACAAACAGCATAAATGGATTCCAACGAGTTGCTTTGGTGATACTGAGTATTTTGTCTACGATGTAAAAGTGCTAAAAAATCAACTACCTAACGGGCGTTAATACGTGGCAGCCTCTGACGAAATAAACTACATCACACCCGATGGTTTTGCTGCACTACAAGCCGAGTTCCATCAGCTGTATAAGGTGGAGCGCCCTGAAGTCGTCCGCACTGTTTCTTGGGCGGCTAGCAATGGTGATAGAAGTGAAAACGGTGATTATATTTATGGTAAGCGTCGCCTACGCCAAATTGATAGCCGCTGCCGCCATTTAATGAAACGGATAGATTTAGCTGAAGTGGTGGATAGCAGCCTGCAAGAAGGGTTGGAAAAAGTATTTTTTGGTGCTTGGGTTACTTTATTTAATTTGGCGGATGACAGTGAACAAACCATCCGTATAGTCGGTAAAGATGAAATCGAACCTGACAAAGGTTTTATTAGTTGGGTCTCACCTTTAGCAAAAGCAGTACGAGGTAAAACTGTGGGTGATGTTGTGCGCGTGAAAACGCCTATAGGTGAGGGCGAGTTTGAAGTGGTGGGGGTTAGGTATTAGTTTTTTGCCTGTTTTCTATATCGTATGAGTTAAGGGAGTGCGCTTTAGAGTGTTTCTCTTAAATGCATAGTTAGCCTGTTTCATCAGGTTCATTTGGTGTGTAGTATTTGCCTGTACCAGTTAACCGTTCGTATGCGTCATTTGCAGCGTCATATTCTTTTTCGTACCAGTGAGTAACAATAAAAAAGGTGATGATGCCTACAATTGTAGCCAAAACCCATGAGTGATACTTTAGATAAAGAATAAATGCAAATGGACCTGCTATAGCTAACCGTAATTCTTCTGCAACACTTAACTTGGCTGCCGCAATATCACAGCGCCTTTCAGCTTCTAACTTAGATTCCATTGCAGCCTGGTGTTTGAATTTAAGGGTCATATTGGAAGGCTGCTATGGTTTGGATGATGAATTAGAGCGGTTGTTTTAAAACTTACCGGCAACCAATCTGCTCCAACACTAAATAGCAACAATGCGATAGCCGTTGTAACCCAGCAAAGATATTTTAGAAGGCTGATTGTTCGCTCTTGTTTTTTACAAATTTCACTAAGAAACTCTTCCGTGCTTAAACTCATTTTTGCTCCTTGTGGTATACGTGTGTATTTTTAGGATAGGTGCTTAATGCATTTTTAAATTTAACTACGACCATCAAATTTAAAACTTAACGACCTGTTATTGTACTTAAGTTTTAGTAAGTGCAAATGTTATTTAACAAATGCAAATACTGGACAAACCATTCTTTATTGATTTATATCGACAATATAAAGCATTTTAAAAATCTATTTAATCTCGTTTCGTGCCACGCTGCTATCGACATGTAGTCTCGTATGGTGTGCATGGAAATTAAATGCTATGGTCGTAGCCTGATAATGTTTTAGATAACCACTGGTCATATTCTGCTCTTTCTTTCTCTTCAAGTTTTGCATATTTCTCTGGCGATTTTTTACTCAGTTTATATTGTGGTGAAGTGAGAAAATATTCTGCCGCGCACAATAAATCACGAAAATCGCTACAGGCTAATTGTATGTAGACGTCTAATTTTTCAGGTTCTTTTGATGCAAGCTTTAAAATGCCAAGATGAACACGCTCTGGCTCTTGATGATAGGACTGTTTGCCGTAGGATGACAATAATGCTTTGACACGATTACGCTCATGCGCATCTGGATATAGTGCTTTAAGCACCTGTGGTAGTAAATTTTTATAGTTTCTGTTCATTGTTGATTTATATTGGCAGTATAAAACGTTTTAAGAAGCTACCTAAGCCCGTTTTTGTTCCACGCTGGCTATCGACATCTACAATGACTTGGCCACCACCAGCAGGGCGTACGTAGGCAGTACTAAGGTAGATGTTGACGATATCAAGCTCGCTATCAATATGTAGCCGCGTGTTGGTTTGCATGGCAATTAAGCGTTCTGGTGGTAGGCTACCACCATTATTTTCAGAATCTATAATTTCTGCTCGGCCTTTAGCCATTAAAATCAACTTGCCTGGGCCTGTGGCTTGTGAGTAAATCATTTTACCCAGCAGCAACGATGATATACGGGTGCTGATAAGGGTGGAGATTTTTACCTTTGCTGACATGCCGACAAAATTGTGAAAATCGAATATAACGGCTTCGCCATTACGTAAATCCCACTCAAAAAATTCGATACCTTGTGCAGCAGTGCAGCTCACGGTGTCATCACCTTGCTGCATGACCACTTTGTTCATGGATATTGCGCCATTGAATAGCCTTGCCATAGGCGCATGAAAGGGTTGTGGAATGGTGAATTTTGGTGCTTTGCCACGACACTGAAAACGACGAGAAATATAGAAAGTTTCTTCTGCATCCCCATGGATAAAATATTGCAGACCAGCGCGCTTAATTTTAGACTTTACATTATCTTGCACGGCGCCTTTAGTATTAGAATCTTTGGTATTACCTAGGGTGATAAAGGAGCCTGTGTCGCGATTAAAACTGACACGGGCAAATACGTACATAAAGCTTTTAATACAGATAAAGATAAAAAATAAAATAGTGAGCTGATGCGCTGCGCGTAAATAGCTAATGGTCCACCAAGCTGAATCTTGCGTTGACCGATTGGTTTCTAATATTGCATCTTGTCCTTGTTGGTGCAGGTCTTCGATGACATACCAAGCTTTGTCTTTACCTTGATCAATTGCGTTTTGAAATTGCGTATCATGGCCGGCAGCGAGATTGCCAAGCTGCTTTCTTAATTTACCTCTAAGGTTTTTAAACGCTTTATTGGTTGATGCTTGTGATGCATCAACGCTGAGCTCTACCACGGGTGCAACAAGAAAAGCATCTGAATCGTATGGATCAAATGCTAGTGATTTTGGCATTACTTTATCGAATGCTCGCTCAATACTTAGTTGTAGGTCGACATCTTGTAATTGTTCACTTTTGAAGTAGATATCTTTTTTCATGCTTTGCGTAATGATGTGCCAGGCGTAGATTGCATCATCGCTATGAGCTGCCGTAGATTGCAGTGCGTTATCTAAGATGTCATGCTCATGATTAAACTGCAATACGCCTTTTTGATTAAGATGGTTAACAGCATGTTTAGGTAATACAACTTCGGTAATATAAAAATAGGGCATGGCAAGCAAGACCATGGGTAACCAAAGCACTAGAGAGTGCAGCCCTGTACGTAGGCTTTTTGACCAACCAAGATTGTGAAATAGGTAGGCGTTTTCTTGAACAATTCTAACCAATAGCCGTGCAATTAAACAGGCGACAATAAACACCAAAATAGGTAATTGTGCACGCATCGTGCTAAAGCCTGTTTCATCGCCTACTAAGTTTGGGATGAAAGTACAGATGACTAATAGCAATATAAAGTAGGCGAATGATTTAGATCTTATTTTGCCTTTAAGGGCAAACCAAATAAATGCAGCTTGAGGGATAAGTGTGCTGGTAATTTCTTTGCCAGATAGTGCTTCCCAGTCTAAAAAGACGGGTGGGATTGTCACAATGTAATTGAATGCAGGCACCAAAAGACCAAAAGTGAGCAAACCCCATCGTTGGCGCCTTAAACATAATAAAATGGTTGGGATGATGAGCAGTGCCCCGAGTAGCCATATTGGGAAAGTGACTTTTTGCCAATCGTTACCCGATAAGCTGTCACTTAACATGGCATTAAAAGAGTCTTTAGAAAATTGCTTAACTTCAATATCTGTTGGTAGAGGCTCAGGCTTTACTTGGTTAGGATTGAACGCACGGTATTTGCTGTCTAGCTCTTTTTTGTATTGCTTGCGATCTGCTGAGTATACGGTTAATTTTTTTATATAAGTCAGTTGTTTCTTAAAGTAGGCTGCGGCGTATATTTTTGCTTTATTTCGAAGGTGATTGCAATTTTTTACATAAAAAAATTGGTGCAGTGGGTATTTTTTACATGTAGTCAGCTCTTTACTTTCATGGCGCGGCAGTGCTTGTAAACGCGGCGCCACTGGCTTGAACTTTACATTTTTTTCAGAAGTTAGTGCGGGGAGCTGGTCAAAACGATCAGGCTTATATTCGTAATGAGCGGCGACTTCTTTAGATTCGCCAAAACTATATAAGCTTAAATTGAATATAAAAGGCGCTAAGGTCAGTAATAACACAAACTGACCAAGCCCAAAAAACTTGCGTTCACTAGTGTGATCGTTATGAGAGAAGAATCTCACTAACTTCAAGAAACGTATGTTTAGCCAAGGTAGTTGCGCTTTAATTTTTATGACCTCTTTACCATTATTTTCATTCACTCTAGATGTCAATGCATACACTAACAGGCATTATTAGCCGAATCAATCCTTCAAAACAGTTGAACTTAAATAGATTGCAGATTATGCTCATGTTCATATGAAAGCTAAGCAGTGGGATATTTTTTGCAAGATTGTTGATAACTTCGGCGATATAGGTGCTTGTTGGCGCATGGCCAAGCAATTGCATAATGAGCATGGGTTGCCAATACGGTTGTTTGTGAATGATTTGGTCGTGGCTAAAAGTATATTGGTCGGTATTGATAATGTGGCGCAGCAAGAGCATGAAGGTATTTCGGTTGTACGTTGGGATAGCGACACTATCTTTGATGAGGCTGCTCATGTGGTATTGGAAACTTTTGCATGTGATTTGCCACCAGCTTACCTATCAATGATGCGGCCAGAAACGATTTGGGTAAATGTGGATTATTTGTCTGCAGAATCTTGGGTGGCAGGCTTTCATGCCTTGCATGGAAGACATCAAGAAACAAATCTAACGCGCCATTTTTATTTTCCAGGTTTCCAAGAAAATACAGGTGGATTGTTACGTGAGCAAAGCTTAATTAGTCAGAGAGATGCTTTTCAGCAGTCTAATCAGTTACAAAATGACTTTTGGCAGTCTTTTGGCATTCAGAGTGATGCGGACGATTTAAAAATATCGTTATTTTCTTATTCGAATACCCCAATCGATGCGTTGTTGGATACATTAGTAGAAGGCGAGCGGCCAGTTAGTATGTTTATGCCTTTCAATGATTGCTTGCCGACGCGTTTATTGGGTAACGAGAACTTGGCTGTGGGAGACTGTTTAACAGCGGGTCAATTAACACTGCATATATTGCCATTTTTGACATTAGATGATTATGATAAGTTGTTGTGGGCGTGTGATATTAATTTTGTGCGCGGTGAAGAAAGCTGGGTGAGGGCGCTTTGGGCGGCTAAACCATTTATTTGGCAGCCTTATTTGCAGACAGATAATGCACACCTTGTGAAATTGAATGCTTTTTTAAAAACATTCTATGATGACCATGCACTGAATCAGACCATTACGGCGTTACATCAATCTTGGTCAGTAGAGGAATTTTATGATGCTATTTGGCAGGCGTATTCGGCCCACTTACCAGAAATTACTACGCATACGCAACAACAATCTAATGTTTTGATTCAACAAGAAGCTTTAGCTTCTAAGCTAGTGACCTTTTGTGGCGGCCTAGTAAAGTAGCGTATAATATCCGCTTTGCAATCATGACTCGTTTGGTACTTAATAGATGAAAACAGCTCAAGAACTTCGCACTGGTAATGTGGTAATGGTTGATGGTGAACCGTTGGTATTAGTTAAATCTGAATATAATAAATCTGGGCGTAGTGGTGCAGTTGTTAAAACTAAGTTTAAAAATTTGTTAACAGATGCGCCAAGCGAAAACGTTTTTAACGCAGGTGATAAATTTGATGTGGTGGTGTTGGAGCGCAAAGAAGTAACGTACTCTTACTTTGCAGATCCTACTTATGTCTTTATGGATGCTGAATATAACCAATATGATGTCGATGCTGAGTTTATGGAAGGTGTATTACCATTTTTAGAAGATGGGATGACATGTGATGTCCGTTTTTATGATGAAAAAGCAATTTCAGTGGAATTGCCAACGACAGTGGTGCGTGAAGTTACGTACACTGAGCCAGCAGTAAAAGGGGATACGTCAGGTAAGGTAATGAAGCCAGCTAAACTGGCAACAGGTTATGAAGTTTCAGTGCCGCTGTTTGTTGCACAAGGCGATAAAATTGAGATTGATACACGTACGAGTGAATATCGCAACCGCGTTTTAAAATAAGGCGTATTTGAATTTTATTAGAGGGCGTTAATATTTTAAAAGGGTGCAACTGCTGCACCCTTTTTTATGGTTAATTAGTTGATTAAGTGGTGTTTAATTAACCAATCTTTTGGTCAACTTCTGCTTCAGCTGCTGTCCAGAAATCTACAGTATCACCATTAAAATCATTCTGTTCCGCAATATAGTATGCGGCAACTTCAATCATTTTATAGCGTTCTGCTGCGCTAATTTTACGCGTTTTTTTAGTTTTGCTAGCAGCAGGTTTCGCTGACTTTGTTGGGGCTTTTTTAGCGGCACTTTTCTTTACTGCCGATTTTTTAGTTACACTGGTCTTAATTGTTGCCATTGCATTTTTCCTTTAAAAATAAGGTTTAGGATATTAATCTTTTGAATTAATTGCGTTATTTATTACGTCATTGCGTCTTAGTGAAGACGCGCAGAATTATACACGATTATCCTGTACCACCTACCGTTAAACCGTCAATTTTTAAAGTAGGTTGCCCAACGCCTACGGGCACACTTTGCCCCTCTTTGCCGCACGTACCCACGCCGCTATCGAGTTTCATGTCATTTCCCACCATGCTAACCCGTGTCAGAACATCTGGTCCGTTGCCAATCAACGTAGCACCTTTAACTGGATAAGTGATTTTGCCATCTTCAATCATATAGGCTTCAGCGGCGCTAAATACAAATTTACCGCTAGTAATATCGACTTGCCCACCGCCAAAGTTAGCTGCGTACAACCCTTTTTTGACTGACTTAATGATTTCTTTAGGATCTTTGTCACCATTGTGCATGTAAGTGTTTGTCATGCGAGGCATTGGGATGTGGGCGTAACTCTCACGTCTGCCGTTACCGGTCATTGGCATATTCATCAGGCGTGCATTGAGGCTGTCTTGAATGTAGCCGCATAAAATACCATCTTCAATTAATGTGGTTTTATTGGTTTGGTTACCTTCATCATCCATACTGAGTGAGCCACGTCTATCAGCAATCGTGCCATCATCAACAATAGTGATGCCTTTTGATGCGACTTGCTGCCCGATCATGCCTGAGAATGCAGAGCTACCTTTACGGTTAAAGTCACCCTCGAGGCCATGGCCGATAGCCTCGTGTAGCAGTATGCCAGGCCAGCCAGAGCCTAGTACGACAGTCATGCTGCCAGCAGGAGCAGGGCGAGCATCTAAATTGACGATAGCTTGGTGCACGGCTTTTTCTGCGTAGCTTAGTAATATTTCATCAGTAAAATAACTGTAGTCAAAACGGCCACCACCGCCTGAAGTGCCTTGTTCACGCCGCCCATTTTGTTCTGCAATGACTTGAATTGATACGCGTACCAATGGGCGCACATCTGCCGCCATCACGCCATCACTACGCGCAACCATGATCACTTCGTATTCACCAGCAATCGATGCCATGACCTGTGTGACGCGTGTATCAATTTTTTTAGCAAATTGCTCTAAACGCTCTAGTAATTTAACTTTAGCTTCAGCTGAAAGTGAAGCGACAGGGTCATTTGGTAAGTAGAGTGATTTAGGTGCAGGCGTAATAATACCGCCTGCTGTTTGCTCATTACCTAAAGCGGCAATGGCTTTAGTTGCTTTTGCGGCTTCTTGTAAGGCAGGCAAGTTAATTTCATCTGAATAGGCAAAAGCAGTTTTCTCACCGCTAACGGCACGTACTCCCACGCCTTGATCAATGGCAAAGCCTCCTGATTTCACCTGACCTTCTTCTAAACCCCAAGATTCACTTCTACTGTATTGAAAATACAGGTCTGAATAATCAACTTGGTGAGACATGATGCTACTAAGCACACCTTGTAATGCTTGTGTGTCTAAACCAGCAGGCGCAAGCAAAACGTCATTAGCCGTGTCAAAATGTTGCGCTTGCTTAATAAGAGGCTTCTCTGTTTTCATCACGGTTACTATACCAGCGCTATGCCTCAAACACCTTAAGTATATTCTTGAATTAGCGTAGTTAAGATAGCTTAAATGGCTTTAATTATTTTATGCTTCAGGGCAGGCAAGCTTTTACGTAAGCTATCTTGGTAATGCGTGTTAATACTGGCCATCACCACACCAGAGCCACGGGGTAAGTGGTCTAACACTACGCCCCAAGGATCTACAATCATACTATGGCCATAGGTTTCACGTCCTGACAGATGATAGCCACCTTGCGCTGGGGCGATGACATAGCATAGGTTTTCAATCGCACGTGCGCGGACTAATGTTTCCCAATGCGCTTTGCCAGTCGTGTCAGTGAAGGCGGAGGGAATGACAATGATGTCGACTTCACCCATGGCGCGGTAAAGTTCAGGGAAGCGCAAATCGTAACAGGCCGACAAACCAATCTTGCCATAAGGCGTGTCGACAACAACGATTTCATCACCAGATTCAATGGTATTTTCTTCGTGATAATGCTCTGTGCCTAAATCCAACCCAAATAAGTGGATTTTATCGTAACGGGCAATTTGAAGGCCTTTGTCGTTGTAAACTAAGCAGCTGTTACGTACCTTTCTCGCTGAGTTGCTGACCAATGGAACAGTGCCTCCAATCAGTAAAATCTTATGTTTTTTAGCCATTTTGGACAAAAAGTGCTGGATAGGGCCTTCACCCTCTTTTTCCCTAACTTTTACTTTGTCTGAATCATGGGCGCCCATGATGCAGAAATACTCAGGTAATACGACAATCTGCGCACCTTGATCTGCCGCGATTTTAATTAACCGTTCTGCTTCGGTAAGGTTGGAAGATACATTAGGACTTGAAGCCATTTGTATCCCAGCCACTTTAATTGTATGGGTCGATTGATTAGCTGTGTTTTTTGTCGTCATTTTAATTTTGTTGCGCGTTTAAAGGCGAATTCTTTGGTTTGTTTTTTTCTGCGTTAGTTTTTGAGCCCACTTCTATTGGCTCATCCCATGTTCCTACAATAGTATATTCACTTTTTGCTATTTTGTTGAGTGGATCTTTTAGAATCTTTTGAGCAATAAAGGCTGCTGCTCCGGCAATTGGCCCGCCAACTAGTGCTGCTAGAGAGAGGGTGTCACTAATATGTGGGACAACTGTTACTTTAAAGTTTTGTGTTTCAGTTTTTAAGTTGGTTTCTCCTTTAATCTTTGTTTCTGCGGCAGGGCCTGTCATAAAGAAGTCGTCACTACGCATAATGCCGCTATTAATTTTAGCGGTTGCACTAATCTGGTCAAAGGCAAACCCTTCGCTAAACAAGTCTCTAAAATCTAGGGTTAGTCGCCTAGGTAAGCTCTGTAAAGTAAGTAAACCTAATAACCGACCAACACCTGGCTTTACTTTTAGTATTTCACCTTTAGATGCCCCCAAGGTGAACTCGCCATTAAGGTCTTCTTTTTTAAACTCATGTGGGCTGCCTGGCCATTGTAAACGACCAGATATAATGGCAACGCCACCTTTAACCGCATCTGCCTGGCCAAAACGCTTTAACGTGTTACCAACATCATCAGCTGTCAGTGTGAATTTTAAGTTAGTATTAGGCTCTTTTGCCCAATTGTGCCATGTGCCCTCTGCTATTAATGTACTGTCTGGGTTGTGTATTTTTAGTTTTTCTATCACCCAGTCTTCATTACTTTCAAAGGCGTTAAGTTCTAACTTTCCAAGTATTTTTTTCCCAAGTTTGAAATCATCTGCGGTAATGTCTAGCGCAGGATACTTTTTATCTAATCGTTTAACTTCATTGTCGGTAGAATCTACTTCTTCCTCGTTGCTTGCCGGAATGTGCAGTTTTTTGAGTTTTGCAATGAGTTTTCCACTATCTTCAGTACTATTTGCACTTTGCCATTCAATATCACCATCTAACTCTTTGCTAGTGAGTGACATCAACAAATGACCGTCATTTGGTTTTGCCGTCACGTTAAGGGCATTCAAGCTACGGTTGAAAATTTCAAGCTTTTGAATGGATAAGTCTACTTTTTTAAGAGCTAAAGTAGACTGTTTATTGTCGTCTCCAGGGTTGTCCAGCAAGGCTAGCCATTCATCTGCGTTAAGATAATCAAACTTTCCACGTAACGCCAACCCCGGCTCCACCGGTGTTTTTGATGGCGTATTGATCGCAATATCACCACGGTTAATTATCAGCGTCCCATTGAGGTCACGTCGTAGAATGTTGGCGAACAAAGTATCGTTGTAAGCTATTTCAAACATATCGTGGTCAGCTTGCAGCTGTTTTTTAGTAATCGTGAAATTGGCTTCTTGCTGACTAACTTTTCCTAATGGCGCAGGCAGGTTTACTGCTAGACCTAAAAGGTTAGATCTGATACCTAGGTCGACCAAAGGTTTTTTGATGGCGATTGTCCCAGACCATTTAGCTGTGCCATCGAGTGATTCTGTGAATGTGTTTGACATTGCTTTTTTGATACCTAGGCCTGATACAGTACCATCTGCATCGATATGAATGGTTTTGTCAGCCTTTGTGGTTAAGTTGAATTGAACAGGCCCACCTAAAATGGCTGCATTGACATTTTTTGCATTGATCCCCATTTCATCGAACGTTAGCTTACCGTTAATATTGGTCATTTCAGGTATGCCAATATTGTCATTGGCATACATGACGCCATCATTGATTGTGTATTCACCTTTATACTTGGCATCAGCTATTTTGTTTAAAGGAATGGATATACTTAAATTGAGCTTGCCATTTCCTGCGGTTTTTAAACCGTCTGTAAAGCCTAAGGTGACCTCTTTGACAGGGCTTGCGTTAATAAATTTAATGCCTTCCTCAACTGGACCTGCAGCCTCGCTAACAATCGTAAGGATTTGATTGTTTTTACCATAGGTATTTAATCGGGGGATGACAACGTTACTTTTAATAATATTGACATCAAAAATTTTACCTTTGTCTGCATTCAGCTCCATGCTATTGCCTTGAAATAGCATATCTAAACCCAATCCCTTTATTATGGGCCAATTACTTCCATACTCTAGTACCGCATCATCTATTCTGGCAGACACGCTGAAAACGCCAAGTTTTGGATCTGGCTTATTTTGTTTGTTTACATAAGGAAAGTCTTCAAGGTTGCCTTTGACGGTTAATTGAATGTCATTTGCCTTGCCAGATAGAATTGAACTGTCAAGCCAACTAATCGTGTCCTCACCCATTACAAAGGGATAGTAGAAAGGTGCAAACTTGGCATCGCCATGATCAAACTTAGCTGACAAATCTAGATAGCCACCTTTAATGCCATTCATGTCATAGGTCGAATTAACGATGCCACTGAGGTGATGGTTGGCAAGATAGATCTCTTTGGCCATTACTTTAAGCTTATCGTTATTGAGCTTCCAAGTGACTTTTCCACTTAGTTTTTTTACGGGGATAGGCCAACGCAATACATTTTTGAAGTCAAGGGATGCATTACTCGTAGTCAAGTCTAACAGTCCATTTTCTTGATTTGCATCCAGTCGGCCTGAAAGATTTTTAAAGCCAGGGATAGCTTTATATGCTTTGATGCTGAGGGCGTTAAATGCAACATCAGCTCGGTAGCGTTTCGGATTTTTTAGATCGCCTTGCCAGCTAACGGCTAGGTTGCTAAGTTGCCCTGATGGCGCTAATGCTGTTAGTGGCTCATTAATTTCTTTCGGCAATGTAACGACTTGTTGTAGCTCTTTCAAAAAACCAAGATTAAAGGCATCCAGTTTTAACGTAGCATCCAGCCATGGTTTGCCGTTTCTGGTACTCTGAGAAACTGAGCCATAGCCGTTCTCAACATCAACTTTACCTTTGGTTTTTAGTTTGATATTTTGTGCAGTAATTGTTGTCGTTTTTTTATCTTTTTCCCAAATGATTAGACCAGAGAGCGCGTCCATTTCGAAAGATTTTTTGTTTGACTCTATTTTTCCTAATAAACCTTGTATTGCAATATCTGCCCTTAGTTTATAAATATGGTTTTCTTTGAAAAACATTGAAACATCGGTATCACCAGCGCCAGTTTTTAAATCAAAGGGGTAGTCTAGCCACGGTTTCCATGCGGTTAAATCGACCTTTTTTGTTTTTAGGTTGAGGTTGCCACGCCAAGTTTGTATTTTGCTGACATCACGCCCGAAGAAGCTGCCATTTACGTTAACTCGATGCTTAGTCCCAACAGACGGTAGTGCTGAGAGGCTAAAAAGATGCTGACCAAAAATTTTACGCCAGGCTGGATTTTTTAGGTTGAAGTAAACGTTATTGAGAGAGAGTGCGGGCGCCTGCCTAAGATCATCTTGCCAAATAATCTCTGCATTTTTTACGCTAATGTTTGCTTGGCTTAATAGCCAATTGGCTAAGTCGGGTTCGCCGTTACCAGATAGCGCGATGCCTGCAATATAAACATTGCCATCTGCTTTTCTATGTATGGTTAGCTTAGGGTTTCTGACGGAAATATACGATAGATGCGGGTGCATCATTGGGATACTTAACCAAGAGAAGGTGCCTTTTATATTTTCTAGGTGCAATGCTGAAGTGTTTTCTGCATCATAAATATCTAATTCACGGATTAATATGCTTGGAGACAGGCCATCCCAGTCTGTGACTATGTCGCCTATTGTCGTTTTTAGTCCTATTTTTTGAGTAATTTTTGTGGAAATTCTGTCTTTGTATTGATCAATATTAGGGAAGACAACAAAACGAATGATGGTGGCAGCAATGAACATTAGTGTCAGCAGTAGGATGATGATGTAGCTTATCCAGCGGAATGTTTTTTTTATGGCTAACATGGTTAATTATTTATTGAGCGCGTTGACGTTAAAGAGTGATAGGGATGATTTTACTAGATTTTGGACTACAAGTTCGTTGTTAAGTGCTGATTTTATATTAATTAATTTTTTAAAGTAATTAAATAGATTGCTTTAGAATAACGCTTTTGCGCAATTATGGACGACATCTAGGTTAGCTTTGATTCAATTTAAAAATATTACGCTAGCACGCGGCGTAAAAGTGCTTGTTAAAGCGGCATCATTACAACTACATCCTGGACACAAAGTGGGCTTGACGGGTGCAAATGGGACTGGAAAGTCTAGTCTTTTTGCCATGCTGCGCGGTGATTTGCATGTGGATAAAGGCGATCTGGACATTCCTGCAAACTGGGTGATGAGTCATGTAGCGCAAGAAACGCCAGCGTTGCCTATGCCAGCACTGGAGTTTGTGCGCGATGGGGATGAAGCGTTATGTCAGATTGAACAGGCGCTAGTTGAAGCTGAAGCGGGCAATCAGGGTGAATTAATCGCAGCGCTGCATGGGCGTTTGTCAGACATTGAGGGTTATTCGGCCAAAGCACGTGCAGCTGAGCTAATGAATGGTCTCGGATTTACACAGCAGGATTTAGAGCAGCCTGTTTCTACATTTTCCGGTGGTTGGCGAGTACGTTTAAATTTAGCTCGTGCGCTAATGTGCCGTTCAGATTTATTGCTATTAGATGAGCCAACTAATCATTTAGATCTTGATGCAGTCATTTGGTTAGAAACATGGCTAAAAACGTATCGAGGGACACTGCTTTTAATCTCTCATGATAGAGACTTTCTAGATGCAATTGTGAATCATATTGCGCATATTGAGTTCCAAACACTAACCTTATACAAAGGCGGGTATAGTGATTTTGAGCGGCAACGTGCCGAAAAAATGGCGTTGCAACAAGCCATGCATGAGCGACAACAACGCAAAGTCGCACACCTGCATAGCTATATCGATCGTTTTAAAGCACAGGCGACCAAAGCCCGTCAGGCACAAAGCCGCATCAAAGCACTAGAGCGTATGGAAATGATTAGTGCGGCCCATGTGGACTCGCAGTTTAGTTTTGACTTTAGAGCACCTTCAAGTGCCCCTGAGCCTTTGCTTGCCATCAGCGATGTCAACATTGGGTATGCTGACAAACCGATATTAAGCAATGTTTCATTAACTGTGAGACCGAAGGAGCGTATTGGGTTGCTAGGGCCGAACGGTGCGGGAAAATCTACCCTTATCAAGTTGCTTGCAGGTGAGCTAGAAGCCCTTTCTGGAAAATATGTACGGGGTAAAGATCTTAATATCGGTTACTTTGCACAGCATCAGCTAGAACAGCTACGTGCAGGGGAATCACCTCTGCAGCATATGCAGCGCCTAGATAATCAAGCTTCAGAACAAGAGTTACTTAATTTTTTGGGCGGCTTTGATTTTCGCGGAGAGATGGCAAGAGCACCATGTGAACATTTTTCTGGGGGCGAAAAATCCCGCTTAGCACTTGCCTTATTAATCTGGACAAGGCCGAGTCTTTTATTGCTAGACGAGCCGACCAATCATTTGGATTTGGAAATGCGCCATGCGTTGACCTTAGCTTTGCAGGACTACGATGGCGGGGTGGTGCTGATTTCGCATGACAGGGCGTTGTTGCGAACAAGCTGTGACCAGTTCCTATTGGTGTCGAATGGCAACGCATCGATTTTTGATGGGGATTTAGATGATTATAGTACATGGATTTCTGAGCAGCGCACTAAAGATAACCTCGCACAGAAAAATGCTAAACCGACGATTAAAAATAACAGTTACGCCCAAAACAAGCTTGACCGTCAAACTAGATTAGTCGAACGCCGGCCGCTGTTAAAAGAATCAGAAAAATTAGAAAAAGACATTGCCGCATGGCAGCAGGAAAAGACGGCTTGTGATGAGCGTTTAAATGACACCACTTTATACGAAAATAGTCATAAAATGGAGCTGCAAGCTTTGCTTAAAAAGCAATCTGCGTTAACGTTAAGGATTGAACGCGCAGAAGAGCGTTGGTTAGCTGTGCACGAAAAGCTAGAAGCAATCCCAGCACTTAATGCATCAATAAACGGTTAATTGAAAGACACTTCAGAAATGGAAATGAAGAAATGGAAATGAATTACGCGGGACGGCTAAAACTTTTGCACGGACTTCTTTTGGCTGACGCACATGCTGATGGTGCGAAGCCAAGTACGGATTTGGCTGATTATAATGCATTGGATGCGGCATATTATTTGGCAAGCTATATTACGTTTAATGCGATTAGCAGTGCTGGTCGACAGCCTAAACAGGAGTTAACGGAAAATTTTGATATGTTAAGCGTGTATCAAGCCTACGCTTTGCTCACGTTTGCATTTTTAACCACACCACTGACACAAGATGAGGTGAAGCCGGATTTTCAAGAGGCACAAATTACCATTGCTAAAACGATGTTTGCGGGCATTACAGATGAGCAGCTGATTGAACTCATTAATTCAGGGCTGAATAAAGTCAAGTTGATTAGCGATGCAGATGTTGAGCATTGGAGCGAGTTTCGTGAGAATTTAGACAAGCTGACAGTCAGTTTTGTGATAGCAGGGACAGATGATGAAAGTCCGCATAGCAAAGAAGATGTATTGCCTTTGTTCGGAAAATTATTAAGCCAGCTGTGTGAGGCGTTTGAACAAATTTAATTAGACAAAACGACCGTCAATGTAATACCAGCGGTCAAGTAAGATGAAGTTGCTGACCTCATGTATCCGCTCTGCTTTGTGACCACCTTCTTTGTAGCGCGCAACAAATTCTACGGTTGCAGTATTTTCTGTGATGACTTTTGTATGTTTAATCGTTAATCCTAGCCATTTTGTAGCACTGTCATTGCTCAAGTTTAAGGTGGTAGGGCGCGTATCCGTGTGCCAAGTGCTTAGAAGGTATTCTTCTAGCAAAAGTACATAAGCGACATAGCGTGAGCGCATCAGCAGCTCTGCATTAGGGGCTGCCAATCCTTTATGAAATGGTTGGCAGCAACTTAAATAGGGGTTGCCGCTTTCACAAGGGCAGTTAAATGACGTAGTTTTATTCAATCATTTGCTTAAATTTGTCTGATAGCTTTTCTACTGCTTTGTTAATGCTATATTCATTTAACACTTTTTTTCTGCCTTGTTTACCTAGTTCGGCTCTTAATTCTTTTTCTTTAGCCAGTCTTACTATTTGGCTAGATAATTGTTCTGCGTTGGCAGGGTCAAATAACAGGCCGTTTTCTTGATCAATAACCAGTTCAGGGATGCCGGCGACTCTAGGCGCGATGACGGGCAATTCTAATGCCATGGCTTCCATTAACACCATGGGGATACCTTCCATAAAAGATGACATCACCAGTATGTCGCAAGCACTCATTCGGTCAAATACTTCACGCTCTGGCACTGCGCCAACAAATTCTATATGGTTGCTTAGATTGTATTGTTGCACATCCTCTTCAAGAAAGGCTCTTCTTGGCCCATCGCCTACTATCATCAGCTTAATGTTGCGGACTTCTTTAACAGCGGTACTTAACGCTTGGATAAGAATGTTAACGCCTTTTTCAGGGCTTAATCTACCAACATAAATAAGATTAATCACATCACTATTGTTAGGTTGCTTGTTTGAGAATACTTCATTCACAACGCTAGGTTCAATGCCGCAGCGGGTGACGAATAATTTGTGCCAGTGCTCTGGATTTGATTGCCTGAACGCTTGAGATAAGCCAAAGTACGAGATGCAGTTTGCAAAAGTACAGTGTTCGATTTTCTCTTCTAGCAACTGGCCTGAAGGATAATCAAAGCAAGAGGTGCCATGCAGCGTCATTGACCAGCTTAAGTGTAGGTAACGCGCAGCAAAGTAGCAAATATTAGCACCCGCATTACCAAAGTGCACGTGTAAATGTTTGACATCATCTTGCTTTAGCATGTCGGCTAATAACATCGCTTCAAAGAACTGTAAGAAAGACCATAATAGGTTTTTTAACCCTGGCAATCTATGTTTTGAGGCAACAAACAGTGTGCTTAAATATCTTGCTGGATTCGATGCCAATAGTTTTAGGTTAACCGCAATAAAAGTGAATGGGCTAACGGGCAAAATACTGTTTGTCTGGCTATGTTCTTTAACGTCCGATTCGCAAAGCAACTGTTCTTCTGGGCACCTACGCGTCGCATAAACACCAATATCAAAACCACGTGTTTTCATTTCAACTATCTCACGCCTGATAAAAGTGTGAGATAAAGAAGGGTACATACTACAAAAATACGCTATTTTAGCCAACGAAGTTTCCTTAATAGTGGTTGTTGATGGGAGGTTATTTCATTAATCGGTAAGCAAAACGAGACGCCGATAAATGTTGATGCCTATCCATATTGTTAAATGTATTGATATCAAATCGTTGCATGGTGTAATGATTTGCACCATGACTATTGATTCCCCAAACCGTGGACACTGCATTATCGTAACCAGCAAGCGCGACTGCTGATGCTACTGCATCATTATAATTGCCATTAGGATAACAAAAAGAGACGATTTTTTTAGAGAGTTCTGCTTCAATCCGCTCTTTAGAGAAAACAACTTCATGCTTTAAATGCGATGGATTACAGCCGGTTAATAGTTCATGCGTAACAGAGTGTGCGCCTATTTCATGGCCTTGCTTATCTAGCAGTCTAATTTCATCCCAAGTCATCAGCCTACCCCATTCAGGAACCTCTACAGCACTAGATTGCGCTAATAAGAGTAGCAGCTCTTTTCGTTTGTCGACAGACAGTGTCTTGGCAAACTCGACTAACTTACTTTTTAAATCACCAGCGTTGTCTTCTTGATAACCAAGTGCGTGGAAAGTATTAGTAATCTCAGTTAGTCGGCCCTCATCATTGCCTGCTTGATGAACGATATAACCTAAGCGGTCATGCCAAAGCAACGTTTTGTGATCAACACTTTCAGTCGGGATGTAAAAAGTGGCTTTGTAGTTGTGTTTATCCAAGATGGGTTGTGCGTAATGCAAATTATCCCACTGTGCATCATCAAACGTAATGGCTAAAAAGCTTTTATCTGGGTTAGTATTTTCTTGCCATTGTGAAAAAGTGTCACTAAGTGTGCCCACCACATCATACTGTTTAAAGAAATCACAAAACCAATCAAGTTCTTCTGGTGTGACGCAGAGGCCTTCATAAGGGTACTGTTTACGAAGTGCCTCAGGTAGTACGCGATGGAATGTCATCACGGACAGCTTGTTTTTAGAGTTCCTCTGTGGGTTTGTGAAGCCTAATTGCCACAAACTATCAGTGATTAAATCTCTAATAAAGCCTTTCGTTCTATTGATTAAAGCCAATGCCCATCCTTTATCTATACATTTTATCTGCTGATCGAAACGTTATGCGATTTCACGTGTTTCAGCAAATGTGATGTCAGGATAACGTTCTTCTGCCATTTGTAAATTGACCCGATTGGGTGCGAGGTAGACATAGTCATCTGCACCATCTAAACCCACGTTAAAACCATACTTATCAGCAATTGCTTTAAGGTCGTCTTCAGAGCCGTGTAACCATCGTATCGTATAGCAATCAAACGGTTCAAAAATCATGTCTACGCTGTACTCATGTTCTAAGCGATGGGCAACCACATCAAACTGTAACATGCCGACAGCACCAAGCACTAAATCGTTAGACAGTAGGGGGCGGAAAAGCTGTGCCGC
>JAZGEZ010000013.1:0-13690 GCA_036479055.1 Methylophilaceae bacterium
GCTGACTTTATTCCGGTGGCAGAAGACACCGGTCTGATTGTCGAAATTGGTAATTGGGTGTTTTTTAATGTAGCCGATCAAATAGCTAAATGGCGCGAATCTATCGATGAAAGTTTTCAAGTAAGCATTAATAAGTCACCAGTACAGTTTTACAATAAAGATAATAAGCTTTCTGCTTGGTTTGAGTATATGAAGAAAATAGATATTCCAGGGTCTAGCTTAGTGGTGGAAATTACTGAAGGTCTGATGTTGAATGAAAATTCAGAAGTTAGTGATAAGTTGCTAGCCTTTAGAGATGAAGGCGTGCAGGTAGCCGTTGATGATTTTGGTACAGGTTATTCCTCGCTTTCTTACCTTAAAAAGTTTGATGTTGATTACATCAAAATTGACAAATCTTTCATTCAGAATTTATCAATTTATTCTGAAGATATGGTGTTATGTGAAGCGATTATTGTGATGGCGCATAAGTTAGGCTTAAAAGTGATTGCTGAGGGCGTGGAAACAATAGAACAACGAGACTTATTGTTTGCTGTTGGTTGCGATTATGGGCAGGGGTATTTGTTTTCAAGACCGGTGCCAGCTGACGAGCTTGAAAAGCTATCTGTGGCACAAAATGAATTAGAAAGGGATGCGCCGCCAATTTATGAATCGATGCTGCGTAACTAAATACAGACTAAAGGGCATTCAAATTACCTGTCCCTATCGCGAACATTTCTAATGTTCACTGGGCATTATTCAATTTTTTATTTCCTCCTTAACACTTTATAATTCACTCTTATTTAACTCAGATGAGTTGATTTCATATAGCCTCCGTAGCTCAGTGGATAGAGCATCCCCCTCCTAAGGGGAGGGTCGCACGTTCGATTCGTGCCGGGGGCACCATATAGCTAGCATTCATAGTTGGATTTATTTTTAATTCGGTTTGAATACTGGTGCAGAACCCGTGTACACTGGTACAAAATTGGTACAATCTAACGAGGTTGAAACAGCAATGGACTCAGAAGACTTTGACTAGCAAACCTTTGACTGATCAACCTTGGTTTCTTTATTTAATTGAATGCCAAGATGGGACTATTTATACAGGTATTACTGTGAATGTTGCAAAAAGATATGCGGCACATGAAAGCGGTAAGGGTGCGCGTTATACTAGATCTCACCCACCAAAACGCCTACTTAACGTGTTTGGATATGCTAATCGATCTGAAGCCTCAAAAGCAGAACATGCCATCAAAAAAATGTCACCGAGTGAAAAACGTGCATTGTAAAAGCACCGCTTATGAAATTTATTGTAATCTCTGATTAATGGCAATTGCTTGCAGAGGTGAAATTGATTTTTGTCATGTTTGCGCGCAGGTGCTGACTAAGCTGCACTATTGATAAAACCGAAGGGTATAGTAATGAACGCTTCAGAACTATTTGTAAAAGCATTGGAAAATGAAGGTGTTGAGGTGATCTATGGCGTACCTGGGGAAGAAAATTTAGACTTTCTTGAAGCGATGCGCCAGTCAAAAATAAAACTGGTTCTGACACGGCATGAGCAGGGTGCAGCTTTTATGGCAGCGACGTATGGTAGGCTGACAGGCAAAGCAGGCGTATGTTTAGCAACATTGGGCCCAGGGGCCACTAATTTTGTGACGCCGGCGGCTTATGCCCAGCTAGGTGCGATGCCGTTATTGATGATTACCGGGCAAAAGCCTATTAAACATAGCAAGCAAGGGCAGTTTCAGATTGTTGATGTCGTCAATATGATGAAGCCCATCACCAAGTATGCGAAGCAAATTGTCAGTGTAGATATGATTCCCAGCATGGTGCGTGAGGCATTTAGGCAGGCGGAAGAGGAGCGCCCGGGAGCAACTCTATTAGAGCTACCTGAAGATATTGCATGTGAAATGGTAGAGAATGATACTGCCCCTGTCTTTACAAAAAGCCATGTTTATAGACCAGTAGCTGATAGCCGTAACATTAGCGAAGCTGCAGAATTGATTAAAGCGGCTAAATTCCCTTTATTGCTATTTGGAGCAGGGGCCAATCGTAAGCGAGTCCGTACGGCGTTATGTGATTTTGTTAAAGAAACGGGTATCTATTTCTTTAATACCCAAATGGGAAAAGGTTGCGTAAGTGAAAACCGTAAGCAGTTTATTGGTACGGCGGCATTGTCAGAGAATGATTACATTCACTGCGCGATTGAGCGCTCTGATTTGATTATCAATGTAGGGCATGATGTCGTTGAAAAGCCACCTTTCTTTATGGCGCATGGCGGTAAGAAAGTGATTCATATTAACTTTAGCTCTGCAATTGTGGATAACGTCTATTTTCCACAGCTGGAAGTTGTTGGCGATATTGCTATTTCAGTCGAAAGTTTAAGTAAAGCTGTTGGCAAGTTAGAGCTCGACCACTCATATTTCTCTCGTGTAAAAAAAGAGCTATATAAACGTATGGACGAAGATGCTCAGTTTGATGACTTCCCGATGAAGCCGCAGCGCTTTGTCGCTGATGTCCGTAAAGCGATGCCATCTGATGGGATTATTGCACTGGATAACGGTGTCTATAAAGTATGGTTTGCACGTAATTACTTAGCGGAAGAACCGAATACAGTTTTGCTCGATAACGCATTGGCTACTATGGGTGCTGGCTTACCATCTGCCATGGAGGCCGCACGTTTATATCCAGACCGTAAAGTCATGGCGATTTGTGGTGATGGCGGCTTTATGATGAATTCTCAAGAGTTAGAAACAGCCGTACGTTTAAAACTCAATATGATTGTATTGATTATTAACGATGGTTCTTACGGCATGATTCGCTGGAAACAATATGGCATGGGTTATGAAGACTATGGTTTGGAGTTTAACAACCCCGATTTTTTGAAGTATGCAGAAAGTTACGGTGCTAAAGGACACAGAGTGAAGAGTACTGAAAGCTTTGTGTCGTTAATCCATCAGTGCTATGAAGATGGCGGCGTGCATTTAATTGATTTACCAGTTGATTACTCAGAAAACAACAAAGTGTTGATTGATGAGCTTAAAGAAAAGGTCTGTATCATATGATTGCCCAAGATAAAGCAATGCTGGAAGTAACCTCGCCTTTTGATGGCAGTTTGATTGAAACGATTGCAATGCAAGATGCTAATGATGCTGAAATGATGCTGAAAAAAGCGGCAGCACTATTCAAGAACCGCAATGGTTGGCTAGAACATCATGAACGTGCAAGCGTGCTTAAAAAGCTGGCTTCTTTGGTTGAAAGCGAAGCGGAAGATTTTGCAATGCTGATTGCTAAAGAAGGCGGCAAGCCGTTAACCGATGCGCGGATAGAAGTTGCACGCGCTATTGATGGTATTCATTTGGCGGTTAAAGAGCTATCTCATGTGGTGCGCGGTGAAGAAATTCCTATGGGACATACAGCGGCTTCGGAAGGTAGAAAAGCTTACACCACTTATGAGCCAATCGGCGTTGTTGTTGCGGTGAGTGCTTTCAACCATCCGTTGAATTTAATCGTACATCAAGTAGTCCCCGCTATTGCCGTTGGTTGTCCAGTTATTGTAAAGCCTGCTGCTTCAACGCCGCTAAATTGCGCACGCTTTGTTGCGCTGGTACAAGAAGCTGGCTTGCCTAAAGGCTGGTGTCAGTTATGTGTTTGTGATAATGACGTATCTGAAATATTGGTGACTAGTGACAAAATTAATTTTTTCACTTTTATAGGCTCGGCCAAGGTTGGATGGTGGTTAAAAAGCAAGTTGGCACCAGGTGTACGCTGTGCATTAGAACACGGCGGGGCAGCGCCTGTTATTGTGGACCAAACGGCCAATATGAAAAAGACAATACCCTCAATGCTTAAAGGTGGCTTTTATCACGCTGGACAAGTTTGCGTTTCTGTACAACGTGTTTTTGTGCATGAAACTATTTTAGATCACATTACAAAATTACTCGTTGATGGTGCGACCACCCTAAAAGTGGGCGATCCAACATTGCCCGAGACGGAAGTTGGCCCGCTAATTCTACCTAGAGAAGTTGATCGCGTGCATGCATGGGTAACTGAAGCAGTAGAAAGTGGAGCGAAGTTGTTAGCGGGTGGTAAGAAGTTAAGTGAAATGACTTATAGCCCTACCATCCTACTTAACCCACCTGAGAATGCGAAAGTATCAACCATGGAGATTTTTGGGCCAGTAGTCTGTGTGTATTCATATACCGACCATCTAGACGCCATTGAACGCGCCAATAGCTTAGAGGTTGCTTTTCAAGCAGCCGTGTATACAGAAGACTTAGCTTTTGCTAATGACTGTATTAAACGCTTAGATGCAACGGCTGTCATGGTGAATGATCATACAGCCTTCCGCGTTGATTGGATGCCCTTCGCAGGCCGAAAATCATCTGGCTATGGAGTGGGTGGTATTGGCTATACCATGCATGACATGGTTCAGATCAAAATGGTGGTTATCAACGAGCTTTAGTGTACTGACTGTATTTATAGACGATTTTCTAGTTCTTCCCATCTTTGCATTGTTTGCTCAATCGTTGAGTCAATTTCAGCTAGTCTTGTTTGAAGTGTTTTGACTAGCTCAGCTTGGTCACGATAGATGTCAGCATCGGTAAACTGTTCATTAATTTCAGCTTGTTCGGCTTCAAGCGCTTCTATTTGTTGCGGTAAGCTTTCCAATTCTTCCTTCTCATTAGCGCTTAACTTCTGAGTGGGATATTTTTCTTGTGCAATTTTCTTTGCTGGTGATTTCTTTGCTGGTGATTTCTTTTCGACGGATTTCTTTTCTTTGCTTTGTTCAGATTGCTTTTGTTGAGAAAAGCGTAACCAATCGTCATAGCCCCCACCAAATTCATTTAATACACCATTACCTTCAAATGCAATGACTTGCGTAACTGTGTTTTCTAAAAATTCACGATCATGGCTAACCAGAAATAAAGTACCAGCATAATCTTGTAACAAGCTTTCTAATAGTTCCAACGTATCAATATCTAGATCGTTTGTAGGCTCATCTAACACGAGTACATTTGTCGGGCGGGAAAACAGTCTGGCCAGTAGCAAACGATTGCGTTCACCGCCTGATAGCGATTTAACGGGTGAACGGGAGCGTTGTGGTGGGAATAGGAAGTCCTCTAAGTAGCTAATAACGTGTTTGCGTTCAGTGCCAATTTCTATAAAATCAGAACCTGGGCTAATGGTGTCAGCAAGGGTAGCCTCTTCATCAAGTTGCTCTCGCATTTGATCAAAGTAAGCCACATTCACTTTAGTACCGCGTTCAATGCTACCGCTATCTGGTTCAATCTCACCTAGAATGAGTTTGAGAAGGGTGGTTTTCCCAATACCATTAGGCCCTAAAAGGCCAATACGATCACCTCTTAGTATTCGCGTGCTAAAGTCATTAATTAGATTTTTGTCACCGTAAGATTTTTTAACATTATTGAGTTCTGCAACAAGCTTGCCTGAACGCCCACCAGTATCTATATTCAGCTTTACGTTACCTTGGCGCTCACGCCTTGCGGCACGTTCTAAACGCAATTTTTCCAGTTGTCTAACACGACCTTCATTTCGGGTTCTACGTGCTTTGATGCCTTGGCGTATCCACACCTCTTCTTGCGCCAGCACTTTATCGAATTTAGCAGCTTGAGTTGCTTCAATAGCGAGTAGCTCTTCTTTTTTTACCAGGTAATTGCTATACGTGCCCACAAAGTCTGTTAGCTTGCCACGGTCTAGCTCTACGATTCTTGTGGCTAAGCGATTTAGAAAGCGTCTATCGTGGGTGATGAACAACACGGCGCCTTTAAAGCTGAGTAACAACTCTTCTAGCCATAAAATTGCTTCTAAATCTAAATGGTTAGTTGGCTCGTCTAGTAGTAGCACCTCTGGCTCAGCGACTAATGCACGGCCTAATGCAACACGCTTACGCCAGCCACCAGAAAGCGTGGAAATGAGCACATCAGCCTCTAGGCTTAAGCGTGTGAGTACCGTTTCAATTTTTGATTGCATCTCCCAGGCACCTAAGTTGTCTAGGTCGTGTTGTAACGTTTCCATTTCAGCCATCAGCGTGTCATAGTCAGCGTCAGGCTCACTCATTTTATGCGTTACATCGTGATAAGCGACCAGCGTCTTTTGCACGGCGCCTAACCCTTCGGCTACTGCCTCATATATTGTGTGCTCAGGGTTGAGTTCTGGCTCTTGAGGGACATAAACAGTCCGTACTGATTGAGAAGCCCATACTTTGCCGTCATCTAGTTTTATTTCGCCAGACAATGCTTTTAATAAACTAGATTTTCCTGCGCCATTGCGGCCAATAAGCCCAACACGCTCTCCAGCATCCAGCTGAAAGGCCGCTTTATCTAATAGTGCGTGGTGGCCAAAAGCAAGTGAAGCATTTTCAAGTGTAATGTAGGGCATATTTATTCTTTTTTCGTTGCGAGCATGGCATGGATGTTGGCCATTTTAGATTTACCAAAGTCCTTGCTAATTTCAGTGTCATTAAATGGGTTGCCAAAGTGGCGCACATCGCCTTTTGGTAACTCTGCGATAAAGCGGCTAGGCTCACACATTTCCATTGCACCTGCACGTTTGCGCTTTTTACACCATGAAATGTTAAGCGATTTTTTTGCGCGCGTAATCCCTACGTACATAAGGCGACGTTCTTCTTCAATTTTATCATTATCGATTGATTCGCGATGTGGCATGATACCTTCTTCCACGCCGACTAAAAAAACATGGCCAAATTCCAAGCCTTTGGCTGCATGTAGTGTGCTCAGTTTTACGGCATCGGGCTCACCCTCTTCACGCCCTTCAAGAATGCTAATGAGAGAGACCATTTGTGTGAGTTCTAGCAAGGTTTTTTCTTCTGATTCATTACCAAATTCTGTGCTTCCTTTACTTTTGTTGGTTAGCCAAGCAATGAATTCTACTACGTTGTTCCATCTGCTTTCTGCAGCGCGTTGCTCCTCATGATCATATAGGTAAGCTTCATATTGAATGGTCTTAAGTAAATCGTTGAGTATTTCCTCTGCTGGGTCGCGCAATGCGCGCGCTTGGAGCTTGTTAATATATTGCGTAAAAGTAAGCAAATCTTCTAGCTGTTTTGCCCCAATGTTGCTTTGAAAGCCACCCTCAAATGCTGCTGCAAATAATGATATTTCATGTTCGCTAGCATACGCACCAAGACGCTCTAGCGATGTGTTGCCTATGCCTTTTTTTGGAGTGGTTGCCGCTCGAATAAAAGCAGGATCATCATCTTCATTGGCAATTAAACGTAAGTAACTAACAATATCTTTAATTTCAGCCTTATCAAAGAATGATTGCCCGCCTGAAATGGTGTAGGGAATCTTTTTGTTTCGTAGTTGCTGTTCTAGGATGCGTGACTGGTGGTTTCCACGATAAAGAATCGCATAGTCTTTATGATTCGTTCTATGCTCAAATTTGTGTGCCATGAGCTTTGTAACTACATTCTCAGCTTCATGGTTCTCATCACGTGCGGCGCTAACATTGAGCAAATCTCCTGTCCCTAGGTCGCTCCACAGTTTTTTTTCAAATAATTTAGGGTTATTTGCAATGACTTGGTTAGCCGCACGCAAAATACGGACGGTAGAACGGTAATTTTGTTCTAGCTTAATGACTTTTAAGTTACTAAAATCTTTTGTTAGTTGGTTGAGATTTTCGACATCAGCACCACGCCAACCATAAATCGCTTGGTCATCATCGCCTACCGCTGTGAATTGTTTTGAGAATCCTGTGAGCATTTTGACCAGTTTGTATTGGCAGGCATTGGTGTCTTGATATTCATCAATCAATAAGTACTTTAATTTCATCTGCCATTTGTGCAAGGCATCTGGGTTTTGTTCAAAGAGCTCTACAGGTAGCTTGATTAAGTCATCAAAGTCGACTGCTTGATAGGCCTTAAGTGATTGTTGATAGAGCTGATACACTTTTGCCGCAGTAATAGACAATTCTTCATCTGCTATCGCTTTGGCTTGATCTGGATTGACAAAAGCATTTTTCCAGCCAGAAATTTGCCATTGTGTTTTTTTCAATAATTGTTTATCCGTCGTTGCCAAGATATCAGACAATATTTTAAAGCTATCAGATGAATCCAAAATCGAAAACTGCGGCTTGTATCCAAGTAGAGAGGCTTCTTGACGCAGTATTTTTAGCCCTAATGAATGAAAAGTCGCAATGGTTAAGCCTTTTATTTTACTAGCATCGATGAGATTGCTGACGCGCGCTTGCATTTCTAACGCCGCTTTATTGGTAAAGGTAATTGCGGCAATTTCCTTAGGTGAATAACCAGCCTGATCAATTAAGTGGGCAATTTTTTGGGTAATAACGCGTGTTTTTCCACTGCCTGCGCCAGCGAGGACAAGCAACGGACCATCGATATATTTTACAGCTTCACGCTGGGGGGTGTTAAGCGTATTTCTCATTTCTCATTTCGTGAATTCGACGAGATTTTCTGCCGAATTATAGTGTTCATCGGTGTATTTTAACTGTTAACGAAAAATATTAATTGATTAAACATAAATAAAATCATTTCCTAAATAGTGAATACCCTTTAATATTCACTTGCTATGCCAGAATTTGATTTAAAAACGATAATTTTTATGTCGATGCTGTTAACCTTCATGCTTTCTATGCTGCTGGGTATTACCCGTGTGCATCACAAGGGTATGAATGGGCCTGGCTATTGGGCTGTAGGCAATTTGGTTGTTGGTCTTGGTATGGTGCTTGTGCTTATGCAGCTAGATGCCAAGTATCTCTTTTTGCCGGGTGTTGCACTGATTGGCGCGGGCTTGAGTTTATATATCAATGGTATTCAAGCTTTTTCTGGAAAAGCACCAGATCACCGTATTCCACTAGTCGTATTTTCAGTTCTTTTTGTTGTGGATATTTATTTCATGATGATTAATAAAGACATCCGTACGACAGTAGTGATTGATGCTTTAATTTTTGCAGGCATCTACTTGGCTTGCGCCAGATTAACGTTTGCTCAGGATGAGGGTCTGTTAGGCAACCTATATTGGGTTACTTCTAGTCTGTTTTTATGCCTAGCTTTGCTGATGGTAGGACGCGCAATTTCAGCTTCAAGTGTGGATATTTCTGTTTTCGATTCTTTTGCAACTTGGCCAGTCAATGCTTACACATTCATGGTGGGTGCTGTTTCCCAGTTCTTTATATCGAGTTTGTTTGTGTTGATGCTGAGCTACAAGCTCAATAAGAATTTAGAGTCTATGGTAACGGTTGACGGGCTAACAGGGGTCTTAAATAGGCGTGGATTAGAAGATGCCTGTTCAAAAATGCAAGGACTATGCAGACGTGTCCATATGGGAATGGCCGTATTGCTCATTGATATTGATCACTTTAAAAAAGTGAACGATAAACATGGGCATCTAGTAGGTGATGAAGTGTTGAGGCATATTACTAAAGTTATTTCTAGTGCCCTGCGCTCAGGGGATGTTGCTGGCAGGTACGGTGGTGAAGAGTTCGTTGTGTTTATGCCAAATACAAATGAAAGCGAAGCTTCTATATTAGCTGAACGTATACGAGCAGCTGTAGAAAACCGGCCTTATTTGGAAGGAAAATTAAATATATCAATTACAGTCAGCATCGGCGTGGCCGACTCTGTAAGCGCTGGGTATGACTTTAAAGGCCTAATTGCAGCATCTGATGCTACTTTATATTCTGCAAAAAATAGTGGTAGAAATAAGGTAATGCGTCATAACGAAGTGAAGCTTGCCTTGTAAGCACCTGGTAGATTCAATCTTTTACATTGTTAGCAATAGCATTGTTTTTTGGTGGCAATGCATTTTCAATCATGACATTTCTACTGCTAGGTGTTTCTAAGCTAATTCGTCCGATAGCCCCATGCCGGTAATCTGTTAAAAACCCCATTGCCGTTCGTTCTAGATCCCATAGCCCATCACGTCGTTTGTAGCTGCGGCGTTTAGCAATCGCCTCTAGCAAATCTACACCATCCATCTCTTTTGCATCCAGCTTTATGGCATCTAATTTATAACGTGCGTTTAGTTTGTCTGAATAGTTGATCAGTAAATTATCTGCTAGAAAGAGTGCAACATCTTCATCTATGACGGCATTACGGCCAATAGCATGGCTAGCGGCTAGCATAAAGCCATCACTCTCATACTGGATTTTTGGCCACATCATGCCTGGCGTGTCAGTAATATTCATGGTGGCATCTAAATCAAAACGCTGTTGGTTTTTAGTTACCGCTGGCTCATCACCCACTTTGGCAACTCTACGATTAAGTAAAGCATTCATCAGTGTGGACTTTCCTACATTAGGAATACCCATAATCATCATGCGCAATGGTTTTAAATGCGTACCGCGATGGGCTGCGAGCTTGCGGCAAATGTTAGGGATCTTTTTTGCATCGCCAGGTTTTTTGCAAGACAGGGCAACGGCCTTGGTGTTAGGTTGTGCATTAAAATAATTTAGCCATGCTTGGGTGCTGTTGGGATCAGCAAGATCTGCTTTATTCAGTATCTTAAGATTAGGGCGTTGACGAAACAAACGCATTTCATCAATTAGAGGATTATGGCTTGCTGCAGGTAGGCGCGCATCTAGAACCTCAATGACGACATCAATAAACTCCATGGTTTCTGCTGCTTTTTTACGTGCGGAGGTCATATGACCGGGGTACCATTGGATTGCCATTTTTACTCCGTTTGAAAATACAAAAAATACTACACAGGCTTAATTTGCCATGTAAATTAGGCTATCTTCATTTCGCATTCCTATTGTCTTTCATTTCGAAATGGATTGAAGTGCTTAGATAATGCCTAGCATTTTAACATTAGCCGATGACGCAGCAGTATTTATTGCTACCTAAGCTATTTTTCAGTTCGTGTATTTTTACGCGGTGCTTTAACAAGCTTTAACTTTGGTTCCTTAAAATTTTTGTCAGATACTAGCATTTTTGTTATATCTTCAACGGATAAAGGCTTGCTAAAATAATAGCCTTGTATTTGATCACATGCATGCGCTATTAAATACTCTACTTGATAGGCAGATTCTACCCCTTCAGCAATCACTTTGAGATTAAGGTTCTTTGCTAAGTCGATAATGGTATCAACGATAGGAAGCTTTTTAGTATTTGATGTAATAGTATCGGTGAAGGACTTGTCAATTTTCAATGCGTCGATAGGCAATGTATTTAAGTAAGATAGATTGGAATAGCCAGTGCCGAAGTCATCGATTGAGAGTTGAATGCCTAACTCTTTAATCTCGAGCAATGTCTTAAGTGTGTTAGTCGTGTTATTCATCAATAGTGTTTCAGTGAGTTCTAGTTCCAAATATTCGGCTTTGGTTCCCGTTTCTATTAATACAGACTTAATAGTTTCAACAAAATTATCCAGATGAAACTGTTTTGCAGAAACATTTACTGACATTAGTCGTTTGCCAAACCCTGATTTTTGCCATTCCGCTAATTGAGTACATGCTGTTCTTAATACCCATTCACCAATCGTTGCAATTAAGCCTATTTCTTCAGCGATAGGAATAAACTTAGCTGGAGCGACATTACCTAGAGTAGGGTTGTTCCAGCGAATTAACGCCTCTAAGCCGACGATAGCAAAAGTTTCAAGGTCTACTTTTGGCTGGTAATGCAGTTCGAATTCATTATTTTCAATGGCTTTATGTAGTAATGAAATGATTTCCATGCGCTCTGCCGCTTTGTCATTAAGGGCTTGAGTGAAAAACTGATAATTATTTCTACCGACTTCCTTCGCTCGGTACATCGCGATATCTGCATTCTTGATGAGTGTTTCAGGATTTGTTCCATCATTAGGATAAGTTGAAATACCCATGCTGCAAGTGTTTATTAATTCATGGTTGCTAATTTTTATGGGAGCAGAAATTGAGGTCATGAGACGATTTAAGATATTTAATTTAATGTTTTCATCTACATTGCTAGCAAGCACAATGACAAATTCATCACCGCCAAACCGAGCAACGGTATCTGATTCTCTCACTTCAGCTTGCAAACGTTTTCCTATTTCTGTTAATAGGGCATCCCCTACAGAGTGTCCCATGCTGTCATTCACCACTTTAAAATGGTCAAGGTCAATAAAGACCACCCACATCGGGTTGTTATCTCGATCAGCATGTTCCATGGCTATTTTTAGCCTGTCTTGCAGCAAAATGCGATTTGGTAAACCGGTAAGGTTGTCATATTGCGCTTCAAGCAATAGTTTTTGTTCACGGGCATGTGCTGAAATGACAATGGCAACACGACCGGCAAGCTCACGGAATTCTGGCCAGTATTTACTATTAGCATCAAGGTTTTTCTTGCTACCCATGGCTAGAAATGCACATATTTCTCCTTGCCAGAAAATTGGCAACACCCACATATGGTTTACACCGAGCTCTGCCATCAGCGTTTCATGTGCAAAGGCACTCGTTAAAGATGGTTGTTTAATGCGCCCATCGTTATAACGTTTGATGGTGTCAACTTCCTTAGCTGTCATCGATAAGCGTATATCTGATAAAGCTGCATGGCCGGAAATAGTACATTTACATTGCAATTCACTTGAGGATTTTTCTTCTAAATGACCAATGCAAAAAATAGCATCCGGTTCTAACAGACGCATTCTTTCGATTACTAGGTGTGATACTTGCTCGACATCAATTTTTGAAACAATTTCTCTATCAATATTAGAAAATGACTCCAGAGTGTTGAGTTGATGCTTGATATGAGATGACATGTGATTAAATGCATCTGCCAACTCAGAGAATTCTGATGAGCCACTCACCTTCACCTGGCTAAAATCACCTAAGGCAATTTTTTTAGTGCCTTTAACCAGAGTTTCGAGCGGTATCATGGTTTTTCTTATCTGAATAAGGCTTAATAGTCCGATTATTAACAGGCTAAGAATCGCAATACTAATATAGGCCTTACTACCTACAAATTCTTTTAAATGGCTTTGCGTAATCGGCACTACCCGATTCACCTCAAACACCCATGGATCCTCACCAAACTCTCCACGGAGGAAGAGTTCCCACGCGCCATTATTTAATGGGGATGATGCTAAAGGCGTATTGCTAATGTTTTTTTCGTTGGAGCAGAAAAGCTTTGTTCTTAAGGTGTTGCTTAACTGATACGCACAAATATTAAAGTCCGATGGATAGTCTCGTGTATCTCCCCATAGGAAGTTAGGCTCTAATTCGGCAATTAAGAATGAAATGGCTGATTTGTTACTGGACTGGCGCTGTATAAGGTTAATGGAAGACGTTTTATTATGTGTATCTCCTGACAAGACAATTAGCCGCATCTTGTTAGAGTCAACATTTTCTAACTGTTGTAAATTCACTTTAGAAATTTGTTTTTTTATGTCACCCTTTAGAATAACGCCATTCGATGATACTTCTGTAATTGAGCGAAATATTAGCGTTTTCTGAGATGAAAAATTGATGGATGTTTCTTGCATCGTATCAATACCTGAAGCGTTTGTTTCTTTGGAAAGGTCTTTTAGCCTGCTGCGGGCAAAAGCGATATTGGAAAAGGTAGACAATGCATAATTGCGACTTTTTTCTACCAATGATTGATGCTCGTAATTAGTCACAAGCTCGTTTACTTTTTTATTTGATAGCAATGTCATTAGCATTGCAGGAATAACTGCTGCAATAAACAACAGCATTGAAATCCGTCGACTGATTTTGCTGTTCAAAAAGGTAGCTGAAGTTTGCATTTGTA
>JAZGEZ010000014.1:0-15522 GCA_036479055.1 Methylophilaceae bacterium
CAGAATTTGATCAATTCTGGAAGCAACATGATGTATTAGAGCGTCAAGGTGGCTTACGAGAGTTTAATCATCCAAAACTAGGTTTGTTACGTTATCAACAAGTCACTATGCGTCCAGTGGATCAAGAACAACTGAAACTGGTGATGCTCTCACCTACAGACGAAATAGAGCGCTAATCAGCGTCTCGCATCAACTTATATTCAATCGCATCTAGCAATGCTAAGTAGGATGCTTCTGTAATATCCGTAGAAACACCTATCGTATTCCAGCTGCTATTTTGGTCAGAAGACTCGATAGTCACGCGCACCTTAGCCGCAGTGGCTAAATTAGAGTCTAATACACGTACTTTATAGTCTGTCAGTTTGATTTCTTTAATCGCTGGATAAGTCTCGCGCAAGGCATTGCGCATGGCTTTATCAAGCGCATTTACAGGGCCATCACCCTCACCTTCTGCTGTAATAACCTGTCCATTCACTAAAAAAGAAACCGCTGCTTTAGAGTTAATATCAGCTTCTGAAGGTACTACAACATTAATGCTATATTTTTCTAGCGTGAAATACTTTTCATTTTTGCCCAGTAACTTGCGCACACGCACATCAAACGAATGCTCGGCATTCTCAAATTGATAGCCTTCGTGTTCTAATGTTTTTAGGTGTTCTAGCACGCGTTTGGTCTCTTCTGATTCTTTTGTCAGTGTAGGATCAATTGCCTGCAACTTAGTGAGCAAGGCACTTCTACCAGCCACTTCAGACACCAGAATATGACGCGTGTTACCTACTTGAGATGGCTCGATATGCTCGTAAGAAATAGGGTTTTTACTCACTGCATCAATATGCATGCCACCTTTATGAGAAAAAGCATCATTCCCAACATAAGCTGCTTTTTCATTAAAAGGCACGTTAGCTACTTCATTAATGTAACGTGCGGCTGTGGTTAGTTCAGCTATTTGCGAAGCAGGAATGCAGTCCAAGCCCATTTTCAATTGTACGTTAGGGATGATCGAACAAAGGTTCGCATTACCACAGCGCTCGCCAATGCCATTGATTGTCCCTTGCACTTGCACAGCACCTGCTTGCACAGCCGCCACAGAGTTAGCTACTCCCATTTCACAATCGTTATGGCAATGGATGCCCACTTGCGTATCGAAACGCGCTACAACTACTTTTGTTAGCTTAGATATTTCATCTGGGAAGGTGCCACCATTGGTATCACACAAGCACAAAACATCAGCGCCCGCATCAGCGGCCACTTGTAGCGTTTGCATCGCATATTCAGCATTGGCTTTATAACCATCGTAGAAATGCTCAGCATCGAACACCACTTCTTTACCTTGTTGTTTAAGATAAGCAATGGTGTCACTAATCATGGCTAGGTTCTCTTCTAGCGTCGTGCGCAGAATGTCAGTGACCTGATAATCCCAGCTCTTACCAAAAATAGCGACTGAGTCTGTATTAGCACTCAACAGTGACTGCAGATTCTTATCCTCAGCTGCTTTGATGCCGATTTTTCGTGTGCTACCAAAAGCAATAATTTTCGCATGCTTAAGGTTTAATGATGACACACGCTCAAAGAAAGCTAAATCTTTAGGGTTAGAGCCTGGGTTGCCAGCCTCTATATAACCAACCCCCAAATCATCCAGCTTTTGGACAATTTTAAGTTTATCTTCCACAGTAAATGAAACCCCCTGCGCTTGCGCACCATCTCGTAAGGTTGAATCATAGGCGATTACTTTTTGCATTTACTTTTTCGGTTTTCTGAACTTATTTTGTTTTTCTAAACTTGGCGTTAATACGCATTCTTAACGCATTAAGCTTAATAAAGCCTGCTGCGTCTTGATGATCATAAGCGCCATCATCCTCTTCAAATGTGGCAATTTCAGGGTCAAATAACGAATCTGTTTTACTATCACGGCTCACAACCGTCACGCTGCCTTTATACAATTTCACACGCACCCATCCATTGACATGGTCTTGTGTGTGATCAATCAAGGTTTGCAATGCAACACGCTCAGGACTCCACCAGTAGCCGTTATAAATCAATGTTGCATATTTTGGCATGAGCTCATCTTTTAAATGCGCAACTTCACGGTCTAGTGTCACGCTTTCAATACCACGGTGCGCCTTCAGCATAATTGTGCCGCCAGGTGTTTCATAGCAACCACGTGCTTTCATGCCAACATAACGGTTTTCAACTAAATCCAAACGGCCTATACCATGCTTACCACCGACACGGTTCAATTCAGTCAACACTTCATGTGGCTTCATGGCCTTACCATTTAGCGCAACGATATCACCTTGCTTGTATTCGATATCCAAGTACTCAGCTTCATTTGGCGCTTCTTCTGGGTTTGTTGTCCAAAGCCACATACTTTCTTCTGCTTCTGCAGAAGGGTCTTCTAAATGGCGGCCTTCATAAGAAATATGCAATAAGTTAGCATCCATAGAGTACGGGCTGCCGCCCTCTTTGTGTTTCTGATCAATTGAAATCCCATGCTTTTCTGCATAAACCATTAACTTTTCACGGCTTAACAAATCCCACTCACGCCAAGGCGCGATAATCTGAATATCAGGATTTAATGCATAAGCCCCTAACTCAAAACGGACTTGGTCATTGCCTTTGCCCGTTGCACCATGCGACACCGCGTCAGCATTCGTTTCAGCTGCAATTTCTATTAAGCGTTTAGAAATTAAAGGGCGTGCAATTGACGTGCCTAGTAAATATTCACCTTCGTAAATGGCATTCGCTCGAAACATTGGAAACACAAAGTCGCGTACGAACTCTTCACGCAAATCATCAATATAAATCTCTTTAACGCCGGCTGCTGTTGCTTTAGCACGCGCAGGCTCTAACTCTTCACCCTGACCCAAGTCAGCAGTAAATGTAACCACATCAGCTTGATAGGTATCTTGCAACCATTTCAAAATGACGGAGGTATCTAAGCCTCCCGAATAAGCCAATACGACTTTATTTACTTTACTCATTTTAAGACCCTAATTAAACCTTACCTAATAACAAATATTCCATTAATGCTTTTTGTACATGCAGACGGTTTTCAGCTTCATCCCACACAACAGAGTTATCACCATCAATGACATCCGCAGTGACCTCTTCACCACGATGTGCCGGCAAACAGTGCATAAACAATGCATCTTCTTTAGCGACTTTCAGCATTTCTTCACCCACTTGCCAATCAGCAAAGTCTCTCCGGCGCTCTTCATTTTCAGACTCAAAGCCCATGCTAGTCCACACATCTGTGGTCAGCAAATCAGCACCTTCAGCTGCTTCCATTGGATCTTCAAATACAGTCAGCGCTTTACTGTTCAAATTTGCCAATTTAGCATCAAGCGCATAATCTGGCGGTGTAGAAATGTGCAAATCAAACCCCAGCAAATCCGCCGCTTGCAACCAAGTGTAGCTCATATTATTAGCATCACCTATCCATGCAACCGTCTTGCCTTGAATTGAGCCTCTGTGCTCGATGTAGGTAAAGATATCTGCCAAAATCTGACATGGGTGATACTCATTGGTTAAGCCGTTAATCACTGGCACACGTGAGTTAGCTGCAAAGCGTTCAATAAGGCTTTGATCAAACGTGCGGATCATCACCACATCAGACATACGTGAAATCACTTGCGCCGCGTCTTCAACTGGTTCACCTCGGCCAAGCTGCGAGTCACGTGTATTGAGATAAATCGCCGCACCACCTAGCTGCTGCATGCCTGCTTCAAACGACAAGCGCGTACGTGTACTCGCCTTTTCAAAAATCATCACCAAGGTGCGATCTTCTAAAGGCCAGTATTTCTTATACCCTTTGAATTGCGCTTTAATCCAACTCGCGCGCTCAAATATATACTCAATCTCATCACGGCTAAGATCATTAAATTGCAAAAAGTGTTTAATACTCATAACTGTTTAATATTCTAGCTAAGCTGTTTTTAAAAAGTTTTCTACGACTGGCACCAAGCGAGTGACCAGCTCTTGTGCCTCTTGTTTATTTATCACCAATGGAGGCAGCAAACGAATCACATTATCTGCTGTGACGTTAATCAACAATTGGTTAGCCAGTGCAAGCTTAACGAGCTCGGCACATGGCTTATCTAGCTCAACACCAACCATTAAACCGGCATTGCGGATATTAACCACTGCCGCATTACCCTGAAACGCTTCAGTCAACAGCTGGTTAATGTAGCTTCCCATTTCTTTAGCATTCTCACGCAGTTTTTCTTCCGCAATAATCTCTAGCGTCGCCAAGCCTGCTGCACTTGCGAAAGGATTACCCCCAAATGTTGAGCCATGTTTTCCTGGTGTGAACACTTCTGCAGCCTTGCCTTTCGCCACGCAGGCACCAATTGGCAAGCCTGAGCCCAAACCTTTTGCTAAGGCCATTGCATCTGGCGTGATGCCAGTGTGTTGAAATGCAAACCAAGTGCCCGTACGGCCAATGCCGCTTTGCACCTCATCTAACATTAATAACCAACCATTTTCATCGCATACCTCACGTAAACCTTGGAGGTATGCTTTCATATCGACAGGAATCTGAATACCACCTTCACCTTGCACAGGCTCAACCAAGATTGCTACAACATTATTTTTGCGTGCTGCAACTTGTTTAACCGCATCTAAATCATCAAACGGCACCCGAACAAACCCTTTAACAAGCGGCTCAAAGCCTGCTTGCACTTTGCGGCTGCCCGTTGCAGAAAGTGTTGCCATCGTACGCCCGTGAAAAGACTGTTCCATAACAATAATTTCCGGGTCTGCGATTTCTTGGTTGTGCGCATGCAGCCGCGCCAATTTAATCAGCGCCTCATTGGCTTCACAGCCAGAATTGCAGAAAAATACCTTGTCCATGCCAGACAGTTCTGCCAATTTATCCGCCAAGCGTTCTTGCTCAGCAATTTGGTAGACATTAGAAACATGCATTAATGTTGATGCTTGCTCATTAATCGCTTGCACAAATTTAGGGTGTGAGTGCCCTAACCCGGTCACTGCAATACCAGAGAGTGCATCAAGATACTGCTCACCCTGGTCATCCCACAACCATACGCCTTGGCCTTTTGTAAAAGTGACAGGCAATCTGCCATATGTGTTCATTAAATGTTGCGACATATTATTCCAATAACGCTTAAATAAGCTTTAAGCAAAATACAAATCCATAAAAACAAAAACGGCGGCTAAGGCCGCCGTTAACGCTGAAGCCTAAACCATCAATTCAATAATGCGAATCGAATTTTTTCATTTAACAATATCAACACCGATAGTGCTGACAAGACCAAGAAAAAAGCCTTTACTCGGCCTAATCGATCTATTGCTTTAGTAGAAGTTTTCATTACTTTCATTGATGCTATTGTTTTCATGAGGATTCTGCCTAAGAAAATTAGTTTTTTTAGTAGTGCTAGATTAAAGCAAAAGTCTGTTTTTTGCAAGATTCCAAGTAATGATGCTTATGTTTGCAGCTATTCAACATTGTTGTTTAGCTCTCAAAAATGGCTTTATTCTCTCCAGCGTATTTGGGTGTGTTGACAACATGTCGCTTATTGGGTCATACGATTCTGATTGCATTTCTTCTCTTGTTGCCTTTTCAGATTCATCGCCGTCTGTATTAAGCGTTTGGTTTTGCAATCGATACAATATTTTAGCAAAAGCACTCGGTGGCAAACAGGCCTTTTGCAATGCACTTAACGCGAAGCCATCCGCTTCCAACTCATGTAGACGTGAATAGCGCATTTGCATTAAAGCAGCAGGCAAGCCAGAGGCCATCGAGCTGACATCTCCAGTTGCTGCGGCCAAGACTAGCCCTGACAGTGTGCTTTGTATACTTTGCCGAAAGGCATGCCGTTGCTGAACGTGACCTAGTTCATGCGCTAGCACGGCAATAATTTCGGTATCGTTTTCAGCCAACGCAACCAATTCGTCTGTGACAACCATAACACCACCAGGCAACGCAAAAGCATTCGCGCCAATGACACCACCATCTCTAAATTCTAAACGATACTGAGGGCAGTCATTCACCTTACATAACTTGTTAAGTACTGATTTTATTTTTGCTTGCCGCTGTTGTTTCATCTGACTGGGTGAAAAATACCCAAACTGATGATCCAAGCCTTTCAACACCTGCTCGCCTAAACGCCGCTCCATACTTGGCGGCGTTGCTTTAGCCACATATTCAGCAAGCCTAGGTACGCCGTGCTGTAGAAACACCCACCCAACAAATATGGTGCTGACCAACGAGACTAACACCCATCCCAAATTGTTTTCTAGGTAATGCAACATTGACCAAAAAACAGCCGTTTTTGATGGCATTGCTGCTTCCAGCTCGCTAATATTAATAGCCTCTAGTCTAGCGCCATCAGGAAAATCGACAATGCGCTTAGCAGAACCTAGCTTAGCTTGCACCTCTATATCAGTAAGCTTGTATGTTCGAGCTGCCCGGTCAACCTTCACTTGAAGGCTGTCACCAACCACTTCTACCCATGCCGATTTAGAGCCAGCACTTAATCCATCAAAAAAATCAGCCTGAAACATGAATGACTAACCGAACGAGAAGTCGGCATCAAAGAAGTCGGCAATTTCTTCGCCTGTCGCTTTTACTGCCTCTTTTTTATCACCGACAAATTGATCAAAATCCACATCACCCACAATGACTAGCTTGGAAGCACGGTAGCGCGCTAAGCGCACTTGCGCCCAAGGCGTTGCCAAACCGAATGTCAGCACAATAACGATAATATTGGTAAAGTAAATCCACATGTAGTCACGTGCGCGCAAGCTGCTCTTAAATGACAAGTGATCTAACGTGGCATCGTTCCAGACTAAATTACCTAAACGTGCTTTCAAATAACCAACAATACCAAAACCAAATAAGGCATAGGCAAGAAAAGCAAAGAATACATACAGCATCTTCTTGGGGTCTTCCAATACCCCCTCTATTGTTTTTTCACGCTTCTCCGCTCTCTCAAGCATACGTTCTTCAACTAACTCTTCAAACGTTTTATCTTTTGGTTCAACGGTCGCTTTTGGTTCTGGAGCAACATTGTCTGAATCAGCACGCTCAACCAAGTTTGGCTCCTGTTCTATTGCATTCGTAGCCAATAAAATTTGATGGTCTGCTTTCACATTAACAAACCCAGCAGCATAAGGTAAGCTGACCTCCGCTTGCTTCGCCGCTTTTTTGTTGTAGTCCATATAGGCTGGGATAGCAATCGCCGCTAATATGCCAAGAAGAGGAATAATAATAAAAATCGCATAAACTTTGTAAAAACCACCTACTTTAGCTTGCATAGCAAACTTGCTTAGCCCGAACTTATGGTGGTCCACCATAAATTTATTCCTTTGATGGTCCATAAAAGGCAAGGCAAGATACAAACTAAAAACGGTCACAATAGGCAGCAATATAAAAATGAGTGCCGCTTCACCCACCTTTCCAACAAAATCAAAGCGCAAGCCACGATGGCTTGTATTTCTCGCATTGAATATTGAAGACCGCACCACTAACCAAGGTAATGCTAAGAAGAACAAAATAACAAAGAATATGCTAACAAACGGACTAAACTGCCCACCGAATGCATAAGCAATAAAGAAAATAAAAGCAATAATGCGCCCTTTTAAAATCGCAACTGGCTTAGCATGGTAATCAAAACCCACATTGTCAATTAACGTATTGTTATAGAAGTATTTTTTTCGCCTCACCTTAGCCCAGGCAGAGTAAATACCCAAGGTTAAAATAGACAGCAACAAATTCACAATCCAAATACCAAAATATTCTGTTGCTTTCCCTGTAAAATGAATCTGCGTCGTTTTTTGTTCGCTCATTGTTTCTTCTTTGTTATTTTAATTAGAGCCTAGTTTACCCTATTAGAAAACCAAATAAAACCATACGACTTCATGACATCAACCAACTTTTTTAAACCTCGAAAACTCGGCAGCCTATGGATGCTCATTGCTGCCCTAGGCTTTGCTAGTATGGGTGCCCTAGTCAAAGTAGCTTCCACAAAATTCTCAAGCGCAGAATTGGTTTTCTACCGATCGCTATTTGGTTTTTTAGCGATAGTGACCGTCATAATATTTAAGCAGCTATCGATTAAAACGCCTTATTTGGGTAAGCAAACAGCACGCGCTTTGATTGGTTTTTTTTCTTTGTTAATGTTTTTTTATGCTATCGCCCACTTACCACTCGCAACCGCTATCACCCTTAATTACACCTCACCTCTATTCCTTGCTGTATTCATGCCTTTTATGCTGCATGAGAAACCAAAAAAAATACTTTATTTGGCAATTGTGATTAGTTTTATAGGGGTAGCACTGCTGCTTAAGCCCACCTTGGCGAAGGAGGATTTGTTAGCTGGCTTCTTAGGCTTAAGCTCTGGGCTCGGGGCGGGTATTGCTTACTTATATGTCAAACAATTAGGTAACTTACATGAGCCAGATTGGCGCACAGTGTTTTACTTTACATTGGTTTCTACTGTAGGCGCCAGCATATGGATGTTATCAGAAAGAATAACCGTTGTTACTTCGCAAGATTTACCTGTGTTATTAGGTATCGGCGGTTCAGCAACACTAGCACAACTGGCACTAACCCGTGCTTATCGCACAGGCAAAACCTTACTCGTTGCTAGTCTAAGTTATTTCACCGTTGTGCTTTCCAGTTTGTTTGGCGTTGTTTTTTGGAGCGAGCACTTGACGACAACAGAATGGCTGGCCATAGGCTTAATCATTGCCAGCGGCATTATTAGCACCTACACAACACAACGTAGCCAATAACTTTTATGGGTCTACTCTGTAGGTCTATTCTAAGGGTCTATCAAACCACTGCGCATCGCAATAAGTGCGATTTCAGCTGAATTACTCGCATTTAATTTTTGCTTAATATTATACAAATGCGTACCTACCGTCCGTGGGCTCAGATATAAAGTTTCAGCAATATCATTGGTGGTCTTCCCTTTGGCTAAGGACATAAACACTTCAAACTCACGCTCACTTAACACGTCCACTGGGCTTTGCTCACCAGAAAGCTGTTGTATTGCCATTTGCTGTGCAATGCTAGCCTCAATATACTTATTACCTTTAGCAACCGAGTGTATGGCCTTAACCAACTCTTCTGCAGCGCTACGCTTGGTCAAATACCCCATAGCGCCAGCATTAAGCACACGTTTGGGGTGTACTGAGTCTTCATGGGCTGAAAGTACCAAAATTTTGGCTGAAGATTCTTTGGCAAGGATGCGATCAATCGCCTCCATACCGCCCATCCCTGGCATGGTGATATCCATCACGACAACATCAGGCTTGTGTTCCATATAAGATTTGATTGCTTCTTCGCCATTTTCAGCTTCTGCAATCACTTTAATGTCGCCAGATGTTTCTAACAACATCTTAAACCCCATGCGCACAACTGCATGATCATCAACTAACATCACTTTTATTTCGTTCATACTTCTTTTCCTATCTTAGTCACTTGTGGAATGCTGATATTAATGATGGTGCCTTTACCCAACGCAGAATCAACATTAAATTGACCATGCAAACCTTGCGCGCGCTCCCGCATCCCTAACAAGCCAAAATGGTTGGTCTGATCCACGGCATCAATATCCATGCCCTTGCCATTATCGCTAATGGTTAACTGCACTGCATTATTTTCAATAATTTTCAAGGTTACTTCAAGCACACTGGCCTGCGCATGTTTTATCGCATTATTAATCGATTCCTGCACAATTCGATAAATATTAATATTTAAAGTTTCACCCAAACTGTTTAAATCACCAGCCAAATGCAAATTGACACTCAAATCAGTATAGTTTTCCTGCACACCACTCACTAAATCTTCTAGGGTTTCTTTCAGACCCAAATTATCCAATGACCCGGGTCTCAGCTGCTTAATAATATTATGCATGCCATCGTATATATGATTGGCGGCAGCAACAATTGTTTGTGCGCTCGCTTCTACTTCAGGCACTTTTCCTTTAGTTTGGCTGGCAATCGCCACAGCAAAAGTTTTAATTGCCGTCACATATTGCCCGAGCTCATCATGCAACTCACGCGCTAAACTGCGGCGCTCATCTTCAATATGCTCTTGAATAAGGTGTGTGACTTGTCGGTTTTCTTCCAATTCACGCTCTACAGCTAAAGATTCCGCCATGCGATTCAAACTGTGCCCTATTTTCTCAAACTCAGGCAAGTTGAATGTTGGAAGCCTTGCACTCAAATCGCCCTTCTCCATTTGATTAATGGTCTCTAATATTGGCGTTAGTGGGCGTGTCAGCCATCCTAGCATCCAATACACGGCTACATTCAATGCAATAAAAAATCCGAGACCTATCCAGAATAAGTCGCGCATTTTTGCCCAAGATTCTCTAATTGCCCCACCAGGGTCAGGTCTCACCTCTAAACGGCCAAAACGAATCAATCTAGAGACAGGTTCCTCTTTAGGGTCGAGCATATTGTAAAACCACTGTGGTGGATTTTCTTCAGTGCGATAAGTAGAACGTGGAGACACATAAATTGGCTGCCGACGACTATCGTACAAGTAAATTTCATTACTGCGAACATGCCCGAGCTGCCCTAAAAATTGCTTCAGCACATCGTGGGTATAGCCCCATTCAAGGTTTTGATTAGAACTTAAAATAACGTTATCAAGCAACTGAGTGGTCACATGCGTGGCTGCTTCAACACTTTCTTGAATAGCAGACTTAGCACCTTTTAGTAGGATGACACCTACCGCTATCATGAATAACAGCATCAGCAATGTAATTAGTAGATTCAAACGAAGACGTAAACTCATAATATCGTTAGCATAGATTACAAGTAAAAATGTTGAAATAACCAAGTAACATGTGTAGAGTTTAACAACTTTAATAAATATGAAACATAGTGTTATTCATGAGTTTACAAACCAAATTAATCTGCTCAGCAGCCACCGCTATTCATTCAGCGATTGTGACACACAAGTCAGCAATAGAATCGTTAGACCAAGCCATTGGTGATGGTGATCATTACATCAATATATTACGCGGTGTTGAAGCCGTTGTCAGCATGGAGGATGAGCTCATGCCACTCAGTGCAGATGAAGCGTTAAACAAAATTGGTATGAAGCTACTCAGCACTATTGGTGGTGCTTCCGGCCCGTTATTTGCAAGCTTTTTTATCGGCATGTCTACAGTTGCCAAACATAATGGCGCAAACACCCCTTTAGATATTGCCGCTGCATTTGCTGGCGGCGTGCAAGCAATGATTAAGCGAGGCAAAGCGCAGCTAGGTCAAAAAACCATGTTGGATGTGCTCATTCCTGTTGCACATACTTTTGTACTAAGCGCTATCGAAAACAAAAGTACAGCAGAAATCTGCGCAGACATTAAAGAAACCGCAGATGAAGGCTTAGAATTTACGCGTGATCTAGTCGCCACTAAAGGCCGTGCAGCGGGCTTAGGCGAACGAACTATTGGTCACTTAGATGCCGGGGCTAAAAGCTGTCAGGTTATGATAAATGAAACATGTGATTTAATAAATAAATCATAAAGTTAAAATATATAATTAAAGTTAATTATTAATATGAAAAAGTTTGTTAACAATGTCGACAATATGCTCTTAGAAAGCCTAACTGGCTTTGCTAAAGCACATGATGATTTAGTCACGTTGGCTTTAGAACCAACTTATCTCGCCCGCAATAAGAAAGCTACCAATAAAGTGGCTGTTATTTCTGGTGGCGGTGCAGGTCATGAGCCTTTACATGCTGGCTACATTGGCAAAGGCATGCTAGATGCGGCCTGCCCTGGTCAAGTATTTACTTCTCCTACACCCGATCAAGTGATTGCAGCAGCTGAAGCCGTGCATGCGGATAAAGGTGTTTTATTTATTGTTAAAAACTACGCAGGCGATGTGATGAACTTTGAGATGGCAGGCGAAATGTTAGCGTTAACGCATGCGACGGTACTCACCAGTGACGATTGTGCTGTGGTCAACAGCACCTACACCGAAGGCAGGCGAGGTGTTGCTGGCACTATGATTGTAGAAAAATGCGTAGGCAGCATCGCTGAAACAGGTGCAGATTTACTGTTATGCAAAGCACTAGGCGACAAAATCAATGCTCAGACCGCCAGTATCGGCTTGGCGTTTACTAGTTGTACTGTGCCCGCTGCTGGCCGCCCTACTTTTGAGATTAGCGATAGCGAGATTGAGATGGGCGTAGGCATTCATGGTGAGCCTGGTCGCAAGCGTGAAGCCATGCGAGAGGCTGATGCCATGGTAAAAGACATGATAGATGCCATACTGGCGGATTTAGGTGATGCGGCAAACAATGCTGAGGTGTTACTACTGGTCAATGGCTTGGGCGCTACCCCGCTGATGGAGCTCTACCTAATCTACAACACCGCTGAAAAATTACTCAGCGCGCAAGGCATCGCTATTTCTAGATCATTGGTCGGTAACTATACAACAGCAATCGACATGGCAGGCGCCTCTATTACGGTGTGTGTATTAGATAATGAAATCAAACAACATTGGGACAGCCCTGTCCATACGGCAGCATTACGCTGGGGTATTTAATGGGTTGTTTAAAGGGCATTTAAAATAGCCTCATTTGCCGTTTATATTGAGGAATACGCTATCCCATAGCGTAGCAACCGCTTTAGCGTGGCGTTCCACCCGCGTATATTCTACTTTTGCCTGCATATCTCCTTGCAATCTTGCTGCATGCTGTAAACGGCGGTATTCGCGATAAGAATCCGCTGATTTCTTTGCTAAATCAGCATCAACAAGACCCAACGCACCTAGCTTTGCTAATAAAGCAATATTGCCAATATTGCCAGTAAGCGCATTAGTTTGCTCCGCATGGACAAGCACTAGATACTGCACGATAAATTCAACATCAATAATGCCGCCTTTACTCTGCTTCAAATCAAATAAATTGACGTTTACCTTCTGTGAGTGGCGCATCTTTTCACGCATTTCTACTACCTCTGTGCGTAATTTTTCGCCGTCACGCGGCTGCTGTATCACCTTGCTTCGTATCGTCTCAAACGATTCACCAACCCTAGCATCTCCCGCCACAAACCTGGCGCGTGTAATAGCTTGGTGCTCCCACACCCAAGCACGTTTTGTTTGGTACGCTTTAAACGCACTGGTCGAGCTGACGATTAAACCACTGTTACCGTCAGGCCTCAGTTCCAAATCCGTTTCATATAGCATACCGGCAGTGGTTAAGCTGTTAAACCAATTGCTAATGCGTTGTGCAAAACGCGCATAAATACTACCAACCTCTTCTGCATCATCTTCAAACAGGAAAATGATATCCAAATCTGAGGCATAACCTAATTCTTTGCTGCCTAATTTACCATAGCCAATGACCGCAAATTTTGGCCGCTCAATATGCTTAAAACTGAGTGACTGCCAAATTGTTTGTATTGATACATCTAGAATTAAATCGGCTAATGCACTTAGGTGGTCTGACAAAGTTTCGAGTGGTAGTTGCCCTGCAATATCTTGGGATGCAAAACGGAATATTGCCGCATGTTTAAAGTGCCGCATCGCATCCATCTGCCGCTCAACATCACCAGCTAAGGCTTCCATTTTTTGTGTCATTTCACATCGGAGCGCATCAAAATCAGGTGCTGCGTATAAAGTCACCTCATCTAACAACTCATCTAATACGATTGGATGCTGCGTCAAATACCGCGCACACCATGCACTCGCACCACACAGGCGCACGACTAGCTCCAGTGCATCAGGATACTCCGCCATCATGGCTAAATAGCTCGCACGTCGGCAGACCGCATCAACAAAGTCCATCGTGCGCATGAGCGCAATATCGGGATTATCTACACGGCTAGCCACCGCTATCAGCACAGGTAGCAACTGACTAAAACGCTGTCGGCTCAACTCTGGCAACTGCTTATATCGGTGTCCTTGATGTAACTGCTGAATGCGCTTAAGCGTATCGTCCGCCATCATAAACCCTAGCCGCTCTAGCGCCACTAGGCTTTCTGCATCGGCTAACTCACCTTCCCAAATAGATTTAGCCGCGCTAAGCGCTTTATCTTGTGAGCTACTCTCGTTATCTTCTTTTTTTTCAATACTAAACGTTTGATCAAAATGTGTGCGTACAATATTGCGATGATGATCTAGCACTGACACAAAATCAGACCAATGATCAAAATGCATTGCAGAGGCAATACAACTTTGCACCTTTTCACTTTTAGGCAAGTCTTGTGTTTGCGCATCTTCTACATACATTAGCCGGTGTTCAAGGTTGCGTAAAAACACATAAGCTTCACTTAATGTATCAACAACGGCTTCAGGCAACAATCGTTTCCCTTTTAACAACACGAGCACTTGCAAAGTTGGTCTAATTTGTAAACTAGGGTCTTGGCCGCCTCTAATCAACTGAAAGACTTGTGCAATAAATTCAATTTCCCGAATACCACCACGCCCAAGCTTGATGTTGTCTTTTCCGCCAGTTGCTTTAGCACTACGCACATTCACTTCACGCTGTATTTGCACTTTCAAATCACGCATACTGGCAAAGGCACTGTAATCTAAATATTTCCGGTAAACAAAAGGCTTGAGCAAGCTTGAAATAGCATTGCCCCCAGTGACTTCACGTCCTTTAATCCAGGCATAACGCTCCCACTCTCGTCCATTATTTTGATAATAAGCCTCTAGTGCATCTAAGCTTGAGGCCAGCCTCCCCTCGTTGCCAAAAGGCCTTAAACGCATATCAACACGGAAGACAAAGCCATCTTCCGTAGCCTCATCTAAGGCAGCAATCAGCTTCTTGCCCAGTCGCACAAAATAGTCCTGATTGCTAATGCTGTTGTCGCCATTGGTGACGCCATCCTGCTCATAGGCAAAAATCAAATCAATATCAGAAGAGACATTCAGCTCCATGCCGCCTAATTTACCCATGCCAATAACGACCAAAGACTGCGGCGCACCATCCGCATCGACTGGCTCTCCATACGTTGTCATTTGCCAAGTATGTAAATAGCTAATAGCGGTATTGATGGCAAAGTCCGCAAACACACTAATCGTACTGACGACTTCATTCAAATCAGCTAACTCATTTAAATCTCGCAGGATAATACGCGCCATCACACGCTGTCTTAACTGGCGCAATACGCGCTGTAATATTTGCTCATTCGCAATAACTTGTGTGGCGATAAAGCCTTGCATGTCAGCCAAACTAAACGGCGCATCATGATGCGTGAGCACCTCATCCAACAATGCTTCATTTTGCGATAACAACCTAGTGAGATAGGGGCTGCACAGTGCCACCTTCTGCAAATACGACGATTGTAAGGCGTTCAACTTACGACCCTTGGTGATTTCTTCTAGTAATAACATGCTGTTTTTAGGTTAATATCTTATATGTTTCATTGGTATAACAAGTAAAAATTTGTAGCTTATTTAAAAGGAGTTTAGCATGTCCATTGAGTCTGTCTTGCACGAAAACCGTATCTTTGAACCTTCAGCAGCATTTAAGCAAAAAGCCACCATCTCAGGCATGGATGCCTATCATGCGCTTTGTGCTGAGGCTGA
>JAZGEZ010000015.1:0-27891 GCA_036479055.1 Methylophilaceae bacterium
CCAGATGAAGATTTTGGTATTAAATATAATACGGATAACGGCGGCCCTGCCCCTGAAAAAATTACCGAGGCTATTTTCGACAATAGTAAAAAAATTACACAGTACCAGCTAACTGATATGCCTGATGTTGCGCTGGATGTTATCGGTGAAACACAGCTAGATGGCTTTTGTGTGCAGGTGATTAATCCAGTGAGCGACTATGCCGATTTGATGGCGAATATGTTTGATTTCGCTGTCATTAAGGCACTGTTAGCAGGGGGCTTTAAGCTTAAGTTTGATGCGATGCATGCAGTCACGGGCCCTTATGCAAAAGAAATTTTTGTTGATCGCCTAGGGATGCCAGCATCAAGCTTGATGAATTGTGATGTTAGCGAGACTTTTGGTGGCGGCCACCCTGATCCAAACCTTACTTATGCACATGATTTGGTTGATGTTCTATATGCTGATAACGCACCTGACTTTGGTGCAGCATCGGATGGTGATGGCGATCGCAATATGATTTTAGGCAACCATTTTTTTGTAACGCCATCTGATAGTTTGGCGATTATCGCAGCCAATGCACATTTGATACCTGCTTATCAAGCAGGTATTGCCGGTGTGGCGCGCTCAATGCCAACGAGTGGCGCAGTTGATAGAGTAGCAAAAAAATTAAATATTGATTGCTTTGAAACACCGACTGGCTGGAAGTTTTTTGGCAACTTAATGGATGCAGGCAAAGTCACTTTATGTGGCGAAGAGAGTTTTGGCACGGGATCTAACCATGTGCGAGAAAAGGATGGTTTGTGGGCAGTGTTGTGTTGGTTGAATATTGTAGCTGCCAGAAAAGAAAGCGTAGAAAACATTGTAAAAGCACACTGGGTCGAATATGGCCGTAATGTCTATTCACGTCATGATTATGAAAACATCCCTACTGATGACGCCAACAGTGTGATTGCACATTTACGTGAAAACTTTACGGCAATGACCGGTAAAACCTTTGGTCGCTACCAAGTGAAAACGTGTGACGATTTTTCTTATACAGATCCAATTGATGGTTCTGTCAGCCACAAACAGGGCTTAAGAATTTTATTTGAGGATGGCTCGCGTATCGTATTTAGATTGTCAGGGACTGGCACGCAAGGGGCGACTATCCGGATTTATTTAGAAGCGTTTGAACCAGATACCAAAAACCATCATTTAGATGCGCAAGATGCCTTAAGTGAAATGATACAAATTGCTTTGCAGATTTCAGAGTTAACAATACGAACTGGCAGAGAAAAGCCAACGGTGATTACGTAAATTAAAAGCCAGCATTAGCTGGCTTTTTTATGGAGGTTGGCTCAGGTATTTTAAATGGCTTTGATGGTCATTTCACCTTGGTATAATCGCACATCCATACGGCCAAGAAAGCTCATCCCTAGTAGCACATCTCCCTTTAGGCCAGGAACAATCAACGCTGATACCCTTTTAGCTTCTATGCCACCTAGTTTAATAGAGGCTAGCCTTACTACGTAGCCAACGGTATCTCCATTTGCAGTAGAGGTGCGAATAGCCGAAATACTTTTAAGTTTGAGTTTGTCTGCGACTGATTGCGAAATGGCAACGCCAGTCGCGCCCGTGTCGACTAAAACGTTTACTTTTTGGCCGTTAATAAGGGCTTCTGCTCGGTAGTGGCCATCAATGCCACGTTTTAAGACAACTTCAGCACCAGCGCCTAAAGTGTTTATTTTGTTAGGGTTTTGAATGTTGTCGGCAAGGTAATAAATAGCCCCAGCAATGCAAAGCCAAATAGCGGCGATAAAAAAGCTATTCTTTGACATGGCTTAACTTAAAATGGCAGTTTGGCTTCAGGTGCTGCCGCTAATATCACCGACCTAAAGCTGTCTTGTATGCGTTTTAAGGCCGCTTCATTATCTGCTTCAAAGCGTAATACGATGACAGGTGTGGTGTTAGAAGGGCGCATTAAACCGAAGCCATCAGCATATTCAACACGTAAGCCATCAATCGTCAGCACTTCAGCATTTTCAAACGTTGCTGTTTCCTTTATTTTGGCGATAAGCGCATGCGGTTCACCTTCCTTCATATTGATGTGCTGTTCCGGTGTGCTAACGCTATCTGGCAAGTTGTTTAATGCCGCTGAAGGGTCGTCAAATCGACTAAGGATTTCTAACAAACGTGCACCAGAATACAAACCATCATCGAAACCATACCAGCGTTCTTTAAAGAATAAGTGGCCGCTCATTTCGCCTGCAAGCGCTGAGCCAGTTTCTTTCATTTTTGCTTTAACGAGTGAATGACCTGTTTTCCACATCAACGGCTTGCCGCCACGTTCCTTAATCCAGGGGGCTAAGTTGCGGGTTGATTTAACATCATAAATTATGGTTGCACCTGGCTCGCGTTTTAATACATCTTCAGCGAATAACAATAGCTGGCGGTCTGGGTAGATGATATTGCCTTCTTTTGTTACCACACCTAAGCGGTCACCATCGCCATCAAAGGCTAAGCCGATTTCTGAGTCGCCTGTTTTTAAGGCGTTAATTAAGTCTGCTAAGTTGTCAGGTACGGATGGGTCAGGATGGTGGTTAGGGAAGTTGCCGTCCACTTCACAGAAGAGCTCTTCTACTTGGCAACCTAATGCTTCATAGAGTTTTTTAGCAAATGCACCTGCAACCCCATTGCCACAGTCTGCAGCAATTTTCATTGGTCGGGCTAGCTTAATATGGTTGCTGATTTTAGCGATATATTCATCATCAATATAATAATCACTTTCTTTGCCTTCGCCAGTTGTTAGGTTGTTTTCCTCGATGCGTAGGCGTAAGCCCTGAATCGCTTCACCAGATAACGTCTCACTCGCGAGTACCATTTTAAGGCCATTATAATCGGGTGGGTTATGGCTACCTGTCACCATTACGCCACAATCGGTACCCAAGTGGTGTGCAGCAAAATAAACCACGGGTGTTGCTACTAAGCCTAAGTTAATGACATCAATGCCAGCTTTGCGAATACCTTTAGATAGTGCTGAAGCCAGTTCAGGGCCTGATAAACGCCCATCGTAACCAACACAGATGGTTTTTTGTGAACGAGCAACAGCTTCGCTGCCTAATGCGTGACCAATGGCCTCTACAATTTCTGGGGTGAGCGTTTTGCCAACAATTCCGCGGATGTCGTAGGCTTTAAAAATTTCTTTAGGGGTTGTCATATTAGAGGATTGTATAGTTGTATGCATGGTAAATAATCGCAAAGTAAGTAAGATGATGTAATAGTTGGTCTAGCCCTAGTAAGACCCAAAACCATTCGCTACTGTTTGGTTTTAAGTTGTAGTGTTCTGACAGGTTCATTTTTGCCCAATCAATGTGGTAGTGCACGACCATGTCGATGGCGGCGTATATAAAAGCAGGGCTACCAATAAAAGGGAATAGAACAAATAACGTGCCGACACCATGTATGGCTGCATGTAGTATGCCTCCTAGGTGCAGATATCGTCCTTTGTTATTGTAGATCCATGGAAATGCTTGTAATGGAAAGTCGCAAATGAAATGTTTAATAAAAAGGAGAAGTAGTGCTTCAAACATTACTCTGCTTCTTCAATCCATGCTAGCTGTATGGCTTCTAAAATCTTTTCACCGCAATGTTCAGGTGTGTCGTCAAAACCTTCTAAATCTATCACCCATGTCATCAGGTCAGTAAACCGGATGGTTTTAGGGTCAATGTCAGGGTGTTTGTCGACTAAATCTTCAGCAATTGTTTGTGTATTGGTCCATTTCATTTGTATTAATTCTAATGCAATGTAAATAACAATGATAGCTTGCTAACAAACTTATAGGGAACAAGCAAAAAAAATCCCAACAACCAGTGCTGGGAAAGAGGGAGCGAACTTTGGAGAATTACGCTTGGTTAATATCAAGCAATGAATATGCCAAATATAAAGCACATTAAAAACAAACACTTAATTTTTATGAAAATAGATGGGTGGCTGAATGTACGCCAATAAATGGTGCAAAGTAGCCAAAATGTACATTTTTGGTGTTTGTTATTGTCGGTGGCTGTTTAAGAGTGGCATGATAAAATGATGGATTATTCAATATATTCATTTTGGAAATTACATAACATCATGTTTAGTTACTCAAATACACTTAAAAATGTCGATGCTGATCTAGCAGAAATGGTCGCTGCTGAAGTGGTGCGTCAGGACCAACACATTGAACTGATTGCTTCAGAAAACTATACCAGTCCAGCTGTCATGGAAGCGCAAGGTTCGCAACTCACTAACAAATATGCAGAGGGCTATCCTGGCAAGCGGTTTTATGGCGGATGTGAATTTGTCGACCAGGTAGAACAGATTGCGATTGACCGTATCAAAGCTTTATTCGGCGCAGAATATGCCAATGTGCAACCACATTCTGGTTCGCAGGCGAATCAAGCAGTGTATTTCTCAATGTTGAAACCCGGCGATACCATCATGGGTATGAATTTAGGTCATGGCGGTCATTTAACGCATGGTTCCCCCGCTAATATTTCAGGTAAATTATTTAATATTGTGGCATACGGACTAAATGAAAAAGAAGAAATTGATTACGATGAAATGGAACGTGTTGCAATAGAAAGTAAACCTAAGTTGTTAATCGGGGGTGCTTCTGCTTATGCATTGCGTTTTGATTGGGCGCGCATGGCAGAAATTGCTAAAAAAGTGGGCGCTTATTTCATGGTGGATATGGCACATTATTCAGGGTTGATTGCTGCAGGTGTTTATCCAAACCCAGTACCGCATGCTGATTTTGTGACTTCAACGACGCATAAGACTTTGCGTGGTCCTCGTGGCGGTATTATTTTAGCGAAAGAGACGTTTGCAAAGCCGCTTAACTCTAGCGTGTTCCCAAGTTTGCAGGGTGGCCCGCTAATGCATGTAATAGCAGCTAAAGCAACCGCATTTTTAGAGGCTTCTACACCTGAATTTAAAGCGTATCAAGTGCAAGTGCTTAACAATGCAGTGGTCATGGCAGAAGCGCTAACTAAGCGTGGTTTGCGTGTTGTTTCAGGACGTACAGAGTCTCATGTATTCTTAGTGGATTTACGCGCTAAAGGCTTAACTGGTAAAGCCGCAGACGCTGCGCTTAGCTTGGCACATATTACGGTGAATAAGAATGCGATTCCTAACGACCCAGAAAGCCCATTTGTGACGTCAGGCGTGCGTATTGGCTCACCTGCAATTACGACACGTGGCTTTAAGGAGGAAGAAGCCAAGCAGGTGGCTAACTTGCTTGCAGATGTATTGGATCATCCAGAAGATGAAGCGACTATTGCTGCAGTTAAAGATAAAGTGCATGCATTAACGTCACGCTTCCCTGTGTACAGCGCTTAATAGGGCCATAGAAAAAGTCAATGAAATGTGCTTTTTGTAATGCTGATGACACCCAGGTAATCGATTCACGTGTGAATGATGAGGGTGATTCTATTCGCCGTCGTAGACGCTGTAATAGTTGTGATAAGCGCTTTACGACTTATGAAACTGCCGATTTGCGTTTGCCGCAAATAGTTAAAAGCAATGGTAACCGTGAAGAATTTTCCGACACAAAGTTACGTGAAGGTTTTTTTCTTGCCTTACACAAGCGGCCTGTATCTGCTGAGCTGGTGGAAGAGGCATTGCATCATATCCGTAGCAAGTTACTTGTTTTAGGTGAGCGGGAAATTGCTTCACGCCAAATTGGCGAATTGGTTATGGCTGAGCTACGTAAGCTCGATAAAGTAGCCTATATTCGTTTCGCATCTGTTTACCGTAGTTTTCAAGATGCCGATGATTTCCGTGATGTACTTAAAGATCTAAAATAATGACTGATTTCACGCCTAATGATCAACTGTTTATGACACAGGCGTTGCGATTAGCAGAGCAGGGACTATATACCAGCATGCCTAACCCTCGCGTAGGTTGTGTGGTTGTAAAAGATGGATTAGTCGTCGGCGAAGGTGCACATTTAAAAGCAGGGTCACCGCACGCAGAGGTGCATGCATTAAAACAAGCAGGCACGAAATCAAAAGGGGCAACAGTTTACGTTACATTGGAGCCTTGTAGCCACCGTGGACGCACGCCTCCGTGTGCAAAGGCGCTAGTTGATGCAGGAGTTTCCAAAGTGGTTGTTGCTATGGAAGATCCAAACCCTCTTGTGTCTGGTCAAGGTGTTGCACAGATTCAATCTGCAGGTATCGTTGTCCTAACTGGGTTAATGCGGCTGCAAGCAGAAGGGTTGAATCCAGGCTTTATTTCACGCATGGTGCATCAGAAGCCATTAGTGCGTAGCAAGATTGCGGCAAGTTTAGATGGAAAAACGGCGCTTAGTAACGGCGAAAGCAAGTGGATTACAGGTGCTGCAGCACGCATGGATGTGCAGCATTGGCGCGCAAAATCCTGCGCATTGATGACAGGTATTGGCACCATATTGAAAGACAACCCAAGTCTAACCGTGCGTGAAATAGACATTAACCGCCAACCAACAAGTGTTATTGTCGATAGTCAGCTACGGATACCTTTAGACGCTAAAGTATTGCAGAACCCACGGGTTTTGATTGCATTTGCTACCGATGTTGAAAATAAAGCTGAAAAGTTAACCGCAATGGGTATTTCACTGCTGCGTATCCCTAACAGTCAAGGTAAAGTCTGTCTTGAATCTTTATTAAGCCATCTTGCAAGCGAAGAGGTGAATGAGGTCATGGTTGAAGGTGGGGATGGGCTTAATGGTGCGTTAATGGCACTTAAACTCATTGATGAACTTGTGATCTATTATGCCCCTAAGTTAATGGGGAGTGATGCCAAAGGCATGTTTGCATTGCCGTCATTAAGTGCCATGCAGGAAGTGATTTCTTTAGAGGTGCTAGAAGTGCGTCAGTTTGGAAATGACATTCGCGTAATTGCTAAGCGTGCTTAATGGAAACTGTTGCCAAGCTCATTGATACGCACTGCCATTTAGATGCGGCCAAGTTTGATACGAATCGCGACTTAGTTGTGGCAAATGCTATTGAAGCGGGTGTGCAAATGATGGTCGTGCCATCGGTGCTGCCAAAAAATTATGTTAATGTCATTACTTTGTCACAACGCTACCAGCACTGCTGTTACGCACTCGGCATGCACCCAATACATATCGATAAGGCCAAGCCAAACGATATAAAAGACCTTAACCATATGGTAGATAAAACATTACAGGTGGAGAACAAGCTAGTTGCGATCGGTGAAATAGGGTTAGATTTCTTCATCACAAAAGAAAATAAAGAGACACAGGAATACTTTTTTAGCGAGCAGCTTAAAATTGCCAAGCAATATGATTTACCAGTTATTTTGCATGTAAGAGGTGCTATTGATGATGTGTTGAAGCATTTAAGACGGGTTAGAGTGCGCGGTGGTATTGCGCATGCTTTCAATGGCAGTATGCAGCAAGCGGAGGCATTTATTAAATTAGGTTTCAAATTGGGTTTTGGTGGTGCCATGACTTACACGCGCGCTTTAAAGCTGCGTAAGTTGGCTAAAAATTTACCACTCGAAACGATGGTGTTAGAAACGGATGCACCTGATATGCCGCCAGCATGGTTAAAACCGCAAGAAATAAATAGCCCCCAAACATTATTGAAAATTGCGAAAGAGATAGCCGTTTTGAGGCGCATGCCACTGTCGCAAATCATTGAAATAACTAGTAAAAATTCTCGTGAAGTTTTGCCAAAAATGGTTGACTTATGCACATGACTTGAAGTTTTACATTAACAATATCTAAAAAACGGTATGAAACCAACAACATACAATAACCCATTGATTTTATTGAATAAAATAATAGATTAAAAAATGAGCGTTTATAAAAAAACCTTTTAAATTGGTAAGTTACGTTTTTACGCTATTGTAATCCACAAAGTTATCCACAGTTATTGTGGATGGAAAATAACAGATTTATATTTCTCAAAAAAAAGCAAGGGTTAAAGTCAATTTCTTTTATACTTTTTTGGAATAAAGTTAACTAGCAGTATCACTTTTATGTATATTAATAAAAAACATTACCGCGCTATTTGGCCTGACCCGCGTTGTCAGTACGTTGAGGTGATTGATCAGACTCAATTGCCGTTCAGTGTAGAGATCAGCCGTATCTATTCTTTAGATATGATGGTGCATGCAATCAAAACCATGCAGGTGCGTGGTGCGCCACTAATTGGGGTTGCAGCTGCTTATGGTTTAGCTTTGGCTATGCGAGAAGATGATTCTGATACTAGTTTAGAGTTTGCTACAGACCAGCTTATTAAAACGAGACCAACGGCAGTGAACCTAGCTTGGGCGGTCAATCATGTGAGCAGTGTTCTACAGTCTAAAATTCCTGCACATCGTAATATAGCAGCTTGGCGTCAAGCAGGGCAAATGGCGGAGGCTGATGTTCAGCGCAACCAATCTATTGGGCAACATGGCCTTGCTATTATTCAAAAAGCACACAAAGGTGGTGTGTTTAATGTCTTGACACATTGCAATGCTGGCTGGCTGGCAACCGTTGATTTTGGCACTGCATTATCGCCTATCTATGCCGCACATGACGCAGGTTTGAATATTCATGTATGGGTAGATGAAACGCGCCCACGGAATCAAGGGGCTAGTTTAACGGCATGGGAGCTTGCGCAGCACGGTGTGCCACATACTATTATTACTGACAATACAGGCGGTCACTTAATGCAACAAGGCTTGGTCAATATGGTGATTGTTGGTGCAGATCGCGTTACCGCAAATGGTGATGTGTGCAATAAAATTGGGACGTACTTAAAAGCGCTCGCGGCGTATGATTGTAATATTCCTTTTTATGCGGCCGTCCCTAGCCCTACGATAGATTTTGCTATGCTTAATGGAGCAGATATTCAAATAGAAGAGCGTAGTAGTGATGAAGTGGCCTATGTACAAGGCAAAGCGACAGATGGTAGCGTGCAAACGGTCTGTGTTATACCCGATGGGAGTAAAGTAGCAAATCCAGCATTTGATGTTACCCCTGCGCGGTTGGTGACAGGTGTTATAACGGAAAAAGGTGTGTTTGCACCTGATACATTATTAGAGAATGCACAATAGCATATGGATAAAACACGTAGAAAGCTAATGTTAGGGACGGCGGCGATTGCAGCTAGCGGCTTATTCGGGTTAAGTGTTACGCAAAAAAACACGAATAATAAAGCAGCAGTGATGGCGAATGCTCGGCTAGGCATGAATTTAGCAGGGATTGCTGACTGGGGATCAGAAATGCCATTTTTGGACTTATTTAAGCAGTCACGTGCGTGGTTTGCTGAAGGAGAGACCCCAAAGAATTTTATATTGCAGGTTGATGCAGAAGGCTGGGTAACACAACTCCCATCGGGTTTAGTCGCAACTGCGATCATCAGCACTTTAGAAGGCAACCATTTCCCCAAGGGTGACTATGTCATTTTGTATGAAGGTAAAGGTAAAATTCGCATCCCTAACCACTTCGTTAAATCGTCCAAAGCTGGTCGCATTGTTGTGCAGGTGAATGGTCAAAAGGGTATTTTCCAATTAGATGTCGTTAACACTGACCCACAAAATTATATTAAAAATATTCGTGTTGTTGCAAAAGCCCATGAAAATACCTATGTACAAGACCGTTGGAACCCTAACTTTTTAACACGTTGGTCTGGTGTTGCTTGCCTACGCTTTATGGACTATATGCAGACCAATCATTCACCAAAAACCACTTGGTATAGCCGTGCAAAACCGACGGATGCAAGTTTTGCAGCGAATGGTGTGCCGGTAGAATGGATGTTGGATTTGGCCAATCGATTGAATTGCGATGCGTGGTTTTGTATGCCACACCAGGCGGAAGATGATTATGTAAAAGGTTTTGCACAGTATGTGTCACAACATTTAAAACCTAAATTACGTGTTTGGGTAGAATATTCTAATGAAGTTTGGAATGGTGCTTTTGAGCAAAACAGTTATGCGACAAAAGCAGGAATGGACTTAACACTCACGGATAAGGATTGGGCTGCATCAAAATACTATGCCTATAGATCAGTGCAAATTTTCAACCTTTGGGCAGCTGTATTCGGCGACACTAAACGCATTATACGTGTGCTTGCAGCACAAACAGGTTATACCGATGTTGCCGAACAAGTACTAAGCTTTAGCTTGCCGAATAACAAGACTGCTGCCGATTATGCAGATGTTTTAGCCATTGCCAATTACTTGCATATTAGTGTGTCACCTGAAAAAGAGGATGGGCTTAACGATGAAATTGTGGAGGCCTGGAGTCTTAATCAACTATTTGATTACTTAAATAAAAAAGTGTTGCCCCAAAGCAAAGTTTTACTAGAAGAACATAAAAATATCGCAGATGGGTATGGTTTAAAATTAGCGGCTTACGAGGCTGGTCAACACTTGGTCGGTGTGGGTGAGGCAACAAACAACGAAAAGCTAACGCAACTGTTTATGCGGGCAAATGTAGATGTACAGATGGGAAAGGTCTATGAAAAAAGCCTAGATATATGGCAGCAAGTAGGCGGCGATCTGATTTGTAACTATCAAAGTATGTCTGGCTGGTCAAAATGGGGTAGCTGGGGTTTGTTGGAACACGGTAATGAACCAACACCTAAATATAAAGTAACCATCGATTGGGCAAAGTCTCGTGGCCAACAAATGGTTTATATGAAACAGTGATTGGACAATGAAAAATTTAGCATTCTCTTCGCAAGCAGCCTTGTTAACCGTGTCTCAACAATTAGTTGATCAGGGTTTAAATAAAGGCACTTCCGGCAATTGTAGCTTGCGGCTTGAAAATGGGTTTTTAATGACACCTAGTGGGCTGGATGTAGAAAGAATGACGCCTGCTAGCATGGTCAAAATGCAGTTTGATGGTGGCAGTGAGCCAGGTAAGAAACCATCGTCTGAGTGGCGTTTTCACCGTGATATTTTGCAGGCTAAACCAGCAATCAATGCGGTTATTCATACCCATAGCATGTTCGCGACAACAATCGCTTGCTTACATAAAGACATTCCCCCTTTTCATTACATGATTGCTGTTGCAGGTGGCAATTCAATCCGTTGTGCGCCTTACGCCTTGTTCGGTTCGCAAGCACTGTCTGATCGTGCATTATTCGCACTAAAAGATCGCAACGCTTGTTTACTCGCTAATCATGGCATGATAGCCATAGGGTCAGACTTAGAAGAAGCACTAGCCATTACGATTGAAGTTGAAAACTTATGCGAGCAGTATTGGCGTTTATTACAAGTAACACCGACACCACCTTTACTATCAGAAGCTGAAATGCACGATGTATTTCAGCAATTTAAAGGATATTTCAACCAGCTTGATGAGTAAGCGTCTTAGCGAGGTTGAGAATACACCCTTTTCAATTGACTTGGCGGTTTACCGTTTAGCAAAATTGTGGACACTCTTTACGGGTGTGCGGGTGTCGGGTTTCATATAATCAACTATTAAAACACTTGCATTCAAATTCTGTAACTTACGACAGGCATTATTGAAGGTTAGACAGTCACCATATAGCCTTTGGCTATCCCAGACAAAACGACTACGTATGAAATAAAGATAATCATTGCTGATCGATAGGCATTATGCTGACCGATAGATAACTCTTTTTTTACAGCTGCTACTAAATAACTAAAGAAGAAAAACCATGCAAAAAAAGCAAACCAAAAGAAAGCGGCTAGATATACACCGAACCAAAGGCGATTAGCATCGATTATCCAAGGGGTGAAAGACCCAAAAGCTAAGAGGGCAGAAATCTTTGCAGGAATGCTAATTTTCATTAATGCGAAGCAGTCTCCACATTAAGCCCCGTATTCTGTCGGACATACAGCTCTTCCCATAATTCCTCACTACGTCTATCACGCGTGAATAGAGAGAATAAAATCACCATTAAGAAGCCAAGTGGAATGGAAATAATGCCTGGGTTTTTAAGTCTAAATAATGGCTTCTCTAACCCCATCATGCTGGTGGTTTGATCTGAAAATTTAGAGATGTTGATATTAGCTTTGTTAATTCTTTTTTCTAGCACAGTGATTTTACTTTCAATACTGGCTGCAGCTTCTTTACTACGGATGCGTGTGAGTAAGTCTTTTAACACTAAGATTTGATCAGCCGCGGGCAATATTAATTTAGTTGCTGGTTTGGCTGCCGCGCTATTTTGGCAGATGGTGAATAACTCACATAGCAGTCCTTCGCTTTGTTTGGCTGCTGCTGCAGCTTGTGCAGGTGCGCCATTTAGCAAAAGGTTAGCATCATTCATCATTTTTTGTGGATAAGTGACATTTGGTGAAAGCAAGACTAGCAAAATAGCCGTACCTGCACCTATCAGCATGCCCATGACGATGCCTGATGTGTTGCACTTTTTCCAGTATAACGTGAGAAAAATGGCTGGTAAATTACTGCTAGCGGCAACCGCGAATGCCATGCCGACCAAGTGAGCAACATTTTGACCTTTAGCCAGTATGCCAATTATAATTGCGATAATGCCGACGCCAATGGAAGCTATTTTTGCTGCTTTCATTTGTTGTGTTTGTGTTGCGTGACCATCTTTGAGTACATTGACATACAAATCATGTGCAATTGCAGAAGCAGAAGCGAGCACTAAGCCTGCGACAACAGCAACAATGGTTGCAAAAGCAACGGCAGCGACAAATGCCAACATAAAGTTACCAAGCAATGCATCTGCACCTCCGCCTAAATGTTGGGCCAGTAAAGGCGCGGCCATATTGCCACCTTTATCAATGCCACCAATGGTTTCTGGCCCAACATGGATAGCCGCACCAAAGCCTAAGAAGAGAGTGAGCACATAAAAGCCACCAATAATAGCCATGGCCCACACCACAGATTTACGCGCCTCTTGCGCGTTAGGCACTGTGAAAAAACGCATTAATATATGTGGCAAGCCTGCTGTACCAAAAACGAGTGCCATACCTAAGCTGATTTGGTCAATTGGGTTTTTCAAAAATAAACCGGGTTCTAAAAAGCGTTGGCCAAGCTCCTCCGCACTCATGGTGCTGGCAGCAGTGCCGAGTAGCTTTGCCACTTGTGATTGTACTTTAGGCTCGTCCACAACAGCTTGTAGAAAGCCAGGTAAGCTAAAGCCGTAAGGTAGCCACACTAAAGCAACAATGACCAATGAAGCAATAACTAATAAAATGGCTTTAACAATCTGCACATAAGTTGTTGCCACCATGCCGCCAAATACAACATAAGCCAGCATAAGGGTGCCAACCACAGCAACACTGACTTCATATTCGATACCGATGAGTGTTTTTACTAATACGCCGCCGCCAACCATTTGTGCCGTCAGGTAAAACGTGCTAACCGTAATGGTGGAAAGCGCGGCAATTACACGTGTTTTTTTAGGATCATTTCTAAATGCTAATATATCGCCTAGCGTATATTTACCAATATTGCGGCAAGGTTCAGCAATGATTAATAATACGGCAATGTATCCCATGAGAAAGCCAACTGAATACATAAAGCCATCGTAACCGTAGAGCGAGATTAGACCTGCAATGCCGAGGAAAGAGGCGGCAGAGAGGTAATCACCTGCAATTGCCCAGCCGTTTTGCAGGCCACTAATACTATTGCCAGCGGCATAAAAGTCATTGGTTGATTTGACACGTTTACTTGCTAAATAAGTAATGACCATCGTGCCAGCAATAATGCTGCTGAAGACTAAAAAAGTGAGCCATTGATATTTCATTATTCAGCTCCCTTGCTCGTAGAAAAATTGTGCGCATCGTCTCTCAATGTTTTTGCACGTGCATCAAACTCTGCATTGGCGCGCTTGGCATAAATAAAAGCGATTGCCCATGCCACGATGAATTGACTGAGTGCAAATAATAAGCCAACATTAATCACTCCCCAGATTTTAATTTTGAAAATGTCTTGAAAGTATGCAGTTGCAATTGGTAAGCAAAAGAAATAAATTAATGCGAATAACATCATGCGCCATAAAAAGCGATTTTTATCTTTATGTAATGCGATGAAGCGCGGATCGGCCTCTATCGCTTCCCAGTTAATCGATTCTTTTCCCAAAACGACTTCTCCCTAGCAAGTAAAACTAAATGTATTTTTATTGCAAAGTGATGCAGCGTTTGATTGTGATTGTACCGTCTTTAACGTAAAATACATTCCCGTCTGCAATAAATATTATAAAGCGTTTTCATGACCAAATATGTATTCGTAACCGGCGGTGTAGTTTCCTCTCTTGGCAAAGGCATTGCAGCAGCAAGTCTTGGCGCTATTCTCGAATCGCGTGGCATCAACGTGACCATGCTTAAGCTTGATCCTTATATTAACGTTGATCCTGGCACAATGTCACCATTTCAGCATGGTGAAGTGTTTGTGACCGATGATGGGACAGAGACGGATTTGGATTTAGGCCACTATGAGCGGTTTATCAGCGCACGCATGGCTAAGCGCAATAACTTTACGACTGGCCAGATTTATGAGACGGTGATTAAGAAAGAGCGCCGTGGTGAATATCTTGGCAAAACCGTGCAAGTGATTCCACACATTACAGATGAAATTAAAACGCATATCAAAGCGGGTGCTAAAGGGGCTGATGTTGCGATTGTAGAAATCGGTGGCACGGTAGGCGATATTGAGTCGTTACCATTTTTAGAAGCCATTCGCCAAATGGGTTTTGAAGAAGGCCGAACGAATACCTGCTATATCCATTTAACATTATTGCCTTGGATTCCAACAGCGGGCGAGCTTAAAACGAAACCAACACAGCATTCCGTGAAAGAACTGCGTGAAATTGGTATTCAGCCAGACATTTTGTTGTGTCGTGCGGAACGTGGGATTCCAGAAGCCGAGCGTAGGAAAATCGCTTTGTTTACGAATGTGGCTTTTGAGTCTGTGATTAGTGCTATTGATGCCGATTCCATTTATAAAATTCCAGGTTTGCTACATGATCAAATGATGGATGAAATTGTTTGCCATAAATTAGACATATTGGCGAAAGCGGCAGATTTAAGTGAGTGGAAAAAGATTACTAATGCGTTAGAAAGTCCTAAGCATGCAGTCGATATTGCTTTTGTTGGTAAATATGTTGATTTAACAGAGTCATACAAATCACTTACTGAGGCTTTAATACATGCGGGCATTCATGCCAGTACTAAAGTGAACATCCATTTTATTGATAGTGAAGATGTCGAAAAAGACGGTGCCGACGCCTTAAAAGTAATGGATGCTATTTTGATTCCTGGTGGTTTTGGTAAACGTGGCACCGAAGGCAAGATTAAAACGATTCAATATGCACGCGAGAATAAAATTCCTTACTTAGGCATATGCCTAGGGATGCAATTGGCTGTGGTTGAATATGCGCGAAATGTGGCGGGTTTGGAAGGTGCAAATAGTACAGAGTTCAACCCGAGTGCAGCGCATAAGCTCATTGGCTTAATTGATGAGTGGCAAGATGCTTCTGGTAAGGTTGAGAAGCGTGACGAGCATTCTGATTTAGGTGGCACGATGCGTTTAGGGGCGCAAGTCTGCCCCATTGAGCCGAATACGATAGCGGCTGACATTTACGGTAAACAAGTGAATGAACGCCATAGACACCGTTATGAGGTGAACAATCATTATGTAGAGCAATTGAAAGCGGCAGGATTAGTGATTTCTGCGCGTACACCAACAGAGGCATTGTGCGAGATGATAGAGCTGCCACAAAGCGAACACCCATGGTTTGTGGCTTGTCAGTTTCACCCAGAGTTCACCTCTAACCCACGTACAGGGCACCCATTGTTTACGGCTTATGTGAAAGCCGCACTTACCTATAAAGGTCAAAAATAAATGAAATTATGTGGTTTTGAAATCGGTTTGCATCAACCTTTGTTTTTAATTGCTGGGCCTTGTGTGATTGAGTCACGTGAGTTTGCCATTGAAACAGCAGGCCAACTGAAAGAAATTGCGGAGAGTGTGGGTATTCCTTTTATTTACAAGTCGTCTTACGATAAAGCGAACCGTAGTTCAACTAAGACATTTCGTGGTTTTGGCATGGAAGAGGGCCTAAGGATTCTTGATGAGGTGAAAAGTCAAATTGGGGTGCCAGTACTGACTGATGTACATACAGAAGCGCAAGTGAAACATGTGGCTGCCGTTGTGGATGTATTGCAAACACCAGCGTTCTTATGCCGGCAGACTGATTTCATTACAGCAGTGGCGACTTGCGGGAAACCCGTTAATATTAAAAAAGGTCAATTTTTAGCACCGCACGACATGATGCAGGTGGTGAATAAAGCAAAAGAAGCGAATGGCGGTGCAGATACGATTATGGTCTGTGAACGTGGTGCTTCATTTGGCTATAACACGTTAGTATCAGACATGCGCGGTCTTGCGACGATGCGTGAAACCAATTGCCCTGTGGTATTTGATGCAACGCATTCAGTACAGCAGCCAGGCGGACAAGGCGATAAAAGCGGTGGACAGCGTGAACATGTGCCTGTATTAGCACGTGCTGCGGTAGCAAGTGGCATTGCAGGCGTTTTTATGGAAACGCACCCCGATCCATCTAAAGCCCTGTCTGACGGCCCAAATGCTTGGCCACTAGATAAAATGGAAGATTTGATACATGTATTAGTTGATATAGACAATCTAGTGAAAAAAGCGGGCTTTGCTGAACAAAGCTTATAATAGATTGAGATGAATAAATTTTGGATGGTCGCCTTTGGTGCTTTAATGCTTGTCGCTTGTAAACAAGAGCATATGGATGCAGCCATAGCCGTTTATGAGGTGCTGTCAGGTGAAGTTGAAAGTGAAAGTTCAGAGCGTCAAGAAGAAACAGAAGAAGCGACGCCTTTAACTAAAGAAGATTTAGTCATAGTAGAAAAATTAGGTTCAGATAACTGCTTATTAGAGTTTAAAGATTACGCGAAGTATAAAGCGCATGCGGCCTTTGCAACATCACCCGATGGTGCTTGTGGGTGGAGCGGTGAAGCTGCAGAGTCGGTAAAAATGGCTAAAAGGCAGGCTTTTCATCAATGTGAAACATTTCGTGAAACGGAAAAAGAGGCGTGTAAAGTTGTACATTTAGATGGCAAGTGGCAGTAATGGCCTTAAAAAGGTAACTTGGATTGTTCAGTATTTTATTTTATGAATTAGGAGAAAGTAATGAGTGCAATTGTAGATATTATCGCCCGTGAAATTATGGATTCACGTGGGAATCCCACTATTGAAGCAGATGTGTTACTAGAGAGCGGAATCATTGGTCGAGCAGCGGTTCCGTCAGGGGCCTCTACCGGTGCTAAAGAGGCGATGGAGCTACGTGATGGAGACAAAGATCGTTACTTAGGCAAAGGTGTACTTAAAGCGATTGAGCATGTCAATACTGAAATCACAGAAGCGATTATTGGCTTAGACGCAGAAGAGCAAAGCTTCATCGATAAAACTTTAATTGATTTAGACGGTACTGAAAATAAAGATCGTCTAGGGGCTAATGCAATTTTAGCGGTATCAATGGCTTGTGCACGTGCTGCAGCTGAAGAGAGTGGCTTGCCACTTTACCGTTACTTAGGGGGCTCTGGCATGATGCGGTTGCCAACACCGATGATGAACATCATTAATGGTGGTGAGCATGCCGACAACTCCGTTGATATTCAAGAATTTATGATTATTCCAGCGGGCTTGCCAACATTCCGCGAAGCCTTACGTTGTGGTGCTGAAATCTTTCATCAGTTGAAGAAAACACTTAGTGCTAAAGGTTTGGCAACAACAGTGGGAGATGAAGGTGGTTTTGCCCCTGATCTACCTTCAAACGAATCGGCGCTGCAGTTGATTATGGAGGCTATTACAGCGGCCGGCTATGAGCCAGGTAAAGATGTTTACTTAGGTTTAGATTGTGCGAGCACTGAATTTTATAAAGATGGTAAATATCACCTTGAATCAGAAGGCATATCATTAACTTCTGCTGAATTTTGTGATTACCTAGCGACTCTGTGCGATAAGTACCCAATTATTAGCGTTGAAGATGGTATGGACGAATTTGATTGGGACGGCTGGGATTTATTGACTAAGCGCCTGGGTGAAAAGGTGCAGTTAGTTGGTGATGATTTGTTTGTAACCAATCCTAAAATATTAAAAGAGGGCATTCAAAAGAAAGTCGCTAACTCAGTACTAATTAAAGTAAACCAAATTGGGACGCTAACCGAAACATTCGAAACGATTGAAATGGCAAAATGCGCTGGTTATACCGCTGTTATTTCTCATCGTTCTGGTGAAACAGAAGATACTACAATTGCTGATATCGCAGTGGCGACCAATGCACTGCAGATTAAAACTGGATCACTTTGCCGTTCAGAGCGTATTGCAAAATATAACCAATTGCTACGTATTGAAGAAGAGCTAGGTGATGCAACGAGTTATGCCGGCATGTCCGCTTTTTATCAGTTGTTTAAATAGACACTGAAAAAAGCTTTATTTAATTAAAAATCCTATCTTTTGCAAGCCATCTACTAATGGGTGGCTTGTTAAAGACTAAGTTTAATGGTGAATTTTCTTTAGACTTTACCCAAGGACGGAATGAAAGCTTTAACATTAATATTCGTGGTCCTCATTGCTTTACTGCAGTATCCATTGTGGCTGGGTAAAGGTAGTTGGTTGCGTGTTTGGAATGTTAATCAGAAAATCACGCAGAAAAAAGAACAAAATGAGGCTAACAAACAGCGAAATGATGCTTTAAGAGCTGAAGTGAGAGATCTAAAACAAGGCAATGCAGCAGTAGAAGAACGTGCACGCAGTGAGCTGGGGATGATTAAATCAGATGAGGTTTTTTATCAAGTCATCGACCAACAACAGCCAACCAAACCAGCCAATCAAGTGCCTGAAAGTCTGGACTAATGCTGTGATTTAAATAAAGCGCTCGCTATTTTTAGCCAGCGCTTTATTTTTAGTTTTTTTCTTGAAGTTTATTCATTAAAGCTATAGGGCAAACGACTGAATGTAACCGGATAACTTCTCCATGAAATATTCCCTGCCTGTTTTGCTTCTATTCTGATTTCAATTAAAGCATCAAAACCATTTTGTGTATTAGGGGTAACTTTCACAAGTTGCCCCACTTCACTTTTAGCGTTGTCTGTTACTCTATCACCCTCAGTTGGCTGTTCGTTTGTTGCAATGCTAGCTAAATAGGTGCGCCGTTTTACGACGCCTAAATAGTGCGTACGAGCCACAATTTCCTGACCAGTGTAACAACCTTTTTTAAAGTTAATCCCATTCAAAATATCTAAATTAAGCATTTGTGGTACAAACTGTTCTTGTGTTTTTTCTAGCACGTCAGGCGTGCCAGTTTGTATCTCTAACCAATCCCAGCAAGGTTTCCCTACGGGAGTGCATTGTCCTTTCAATGTGCTCCATAGGTCTGATGCCTGTTTAGAATCGACTAATATTTCATAACGGTTATGGTCGTTGAGGCTGGGCAGTTTAATCACAACAATATTTTCTGTAGCGACCATTGCATAATCTTGCTCAGGTGTTTTGCCTAGTGCTTGCTTGATTATGTTTGTTGCGCCAGGACCATTGACACCGAATTTCAATAGGTCATTACTGACATCGTTGATGTCGACTTTAGCGCGCATTACATACATCTTTAAGCGCTTCATGATAGACGTCAGTATTGACTGGTTAAACTGTAGGTACAGTTTGTTTTGGTAAGAGAATGCTAAGAATAGAGCCAGCATGCGACCTTTAGGTGAACAGTAGGCACTGTAATGCACGTTATTACCATTTAGCTGAGCAACATCATTGGTCACTTGCCCTTGAAGGAACGTGGTTGCATCCTCGCCGCTTAGTGTTAATAAGCCTAAATGCGATAAGTCACAAAGCGTATTGTTAGAAGCCGTGGCTTTTAACTCACTCAACGCATCTCCGAAATGCTGGACATTGCCACCTTGTAAGACTGCACCCTGTGATGTTAAGTGTGTTTGCCAATTTGTTTCTGTCATGCCACTATTGCTTTCTATGGAAAGTAAATTCATGCAAGCGATTGATATTACACTCAAACCCTCACCCTTGTTGTTGGGCGTGTTGGGCATGATTTCAATGCTTAGTTGTTTGGTTTTTTTGTTGCTGCCACTACCGTTTATCATCAAATTACTGTTGATGGCAGTCGTTATATTTACAACCATCTACTATACCTTACGTGATGCATTGTACCTACTGCCGTGGTCTTGGCAACGAGTAGAAGTGAGTGGCACAGGGCAGCTTCGGTTGACGAATAAGCGCGGCCAGCAGTTTGTCCCTGATTTAGCAACCGCTAGTTTTATTCATCCATTATTGGTGATTCTAAATACAAAGAAGTCTGCTTTAGGGCACAGGCCATTTGAGCTAGCATTACCTGCTGTTTTATTGTTTTCTGAAACAGGTTGTCAGCAACATCGCCAGTTGCGCGTATGGTTGCGCTGGTGGAAGCATGAAGTCGAGTTAGCTAAGGCCTAACTTAATTGAGATTGGACTACTTGAACTAACCGATATAGTTGTCGTGGGCAATGGAGTCTTCATTTTTTGAGCGTGTTTTTAACGACTTTTTATACAGGCCTAAGGTCTCGGCCATACGTTTGAATGGGTGTTTGCTATAGTAGGCAGCAAGCAGGAGCAAGCCAGCTAAAGAAGCAAGTATCCAGCCTATATCAAATGGGGCGATATCGCGGCGTGCTGGTTTTTGTTGCTTCATTGCGCCGAGCACATCGTGCACATTGTTCCCATGTACATATAGTGCACCGATTTCTTTGCTAATTCCCTTGAGGTAAGCTTCATCTAGTTTAGAAATATATCGATCATATTCCCCTGCAGCAACACTATCATTTCTAGCGCCAATATTAGATTCAGAAATTTGAGCAACGCCTGGTTGTAAGGCAAAGCTTTCATTTGACCAGTAACCAATGACTTGATTATCTTGGCTTAATTTAGGGATTGCGGCGCCTTTTTCGCTGCCTACGCCAACAATGAGCCAGTCCTTAGCATCTTGAACACCTTTTAAATCTTTTGTGTTGAAGACATGTAACTTGGGGGCTTCCTCGCCATCTGTGAAGAATACAACTTGGGAGGTTAGTTCTTTAGGGAAAGAGCGAAGTGTTCTAGAGAGGCTATACATGTTTTCACGTATACGGCTATTGCCGGACCAAGCCGTACGCCAATCTAAATGATCAATCGTATCTTGTATAGCATGGAAGTTTTCACACACTTCAATGGGTTGATAAAGCACGGCAGTACTCACGCCAGCAAATAGTGATACCGCTATTTTTGTTCCACATGGTAGCGATGAAACGATTTCGTGCATGAGTGTTTGCATGTGTTCCATACGGGTGATTGTTTTGCCGTTAACTTTGATGTCAGGCGTGTTCATGCTTTGCGAAATGTCAGCGACAAGTAGGTAGGTGTAAATATTGTGTTTGACCGGTACTGTAGGGCGGAACATAGCAGCAATGAGCAGCAGTAACGCGCCACCTAATAGTGCGGAGTCTCTATTTTTTTTAAAAAAATCAATTAAATTTTGCATGCTGTCAATTCATTAAGGCTATTTAGGTAAGCACCTATTGTTATGGCAAACCAACGGGGATGTTCCCCATAATGATGCCAGGAGAATCAGAGTCACTTACCCCTGGTGTGGGTGATTCTGGTAACAATGAAAGCACACGGTCTAAATTACGTCTTGTTCCCCAATTGCTGTTATCTAGTTTCACTGCATTTTTGTAGGCAGTTTTGGCTTCTAAGAGTAAATACTCCGTTTCATCTCGCGCCCTTAGATCACTGCTGCCATCAATCCTCAGTGCTTTAAGATAAAACATATTACCGATGTTATGAAACACGGCTGCACGGTTGCTCGGACTATTCGTTTGCGTTAGGCCTGCGAATAGTTTTATTGCTTCTTTATAGTGTTCTTTTTTAGCAAGCCAATAAGCTTGTGCATACTTAGCTTCATAACTTAATTTATCTGTTTTTGGTGGAGTGCCCGTTGTGACTGCTTGATTAAAGTCATTGATTTGGTTTAGTCTGTTTGCCTGTTGCATAAGGCCAATCGCTGACAGTAGCGCAATAATGCTTAGGCCCCAAGTGAGTTTTTTTACCGTTAAAAATTTTAGGCTGAACGCCATGTTTTATTCTCCAAATATTTTACGCTTAGCAGCAAAGCAATCATCAGTGCTGCAATTAAATAGCATAGTTGGGTAAAGTTTTTACCTTGTATTTTTTCAAGATAAGTAATTGGTTTTTTTTCTTTTTGATTAATATCAGAAATGGCTGTTTTTAATGATTTAGGGTCATCTGCTTCATATGCTTGAAAAGGGGTGTCAAGTGTTTTGAAAAAATTGTGTAGCTCAATTTGTACGGGTGGCGCTTTATCTTCTTTCCAGTCTTCATATTTTGGGTCAAAAATACTGATACCACCAGGTTGCCTTAGTACAACCCAGTACAAAGTGATATTAAACTGCCGAAGCCAAGCTTTGAGTTTCTGCTGTGTAACACCATCAATTTTACCGGCGCCATCTGAAATTAAAATGATTGCGCGAGAGCCAGAGTCGGGCACATCTTTAAATAACCCTACGGAACTGGTCAGGCCTGCACCAATGTTAGTCTGGAATAAAGCACCGCCAGCCGTTGCTTTAATGGCTGATAGAACAGCCACGCGGTTTTCAGATAATGGCAGCACGTACATGGCAGAGTTGCTAAATGTAATGATGCCAATCATGTCATTCTCACGCGCATTCACAAATGCTGTCATCAGTCTACTTGCAGCAGCAGACTTAGTTTCCCCCACATGGCCAGTTGCCACACCACCAGAAAATGGATCATCCATGCTGGCGCTTCTATCAAGCACTAAGGCGATTTGTGCGCCGATACCAACCTTCTCCACTTTTTGCTCTAGCGTATGAGGGTCGGCTAGTCCCAAGATAATGCAAAAGATACTAATACTAGCTAACACTTTGAGCAAGATGCCAATCAAATCAGACAAGGAGTCATGTGGCAACATTTCTGTCCATGAGTAAGCACGCGTATGGGCGCGCTCTAACAATATTGGTAACAGCGCTATTGGCAATAGCCATAATACCAATGGATGTGTAAAAGCCATTAAGGATTATTTTCTGCTGAGTCAGGGACAAGGCCTCGCTCGCAGTCCCGTAAGGTGCGACATAGCTTTAACAGCCAAGTTTTTGGCTTTTCATCAGCAAGTGATTGTGAGGCATCTTCAAAAAAGACTTGGTGTGACAAACCAAAGAACTGTTCAATTTCTTGTCTGGCATGCGTAAATGCTGGATGTTCTGCTATGAATGTATCTAAATTATCACTAAATAAACTGCCTTCCGCTGTTTTGTTAAGTGATTGATGTATACGCGTCACGGCTTGTTTGATCCCCTCTGGAGAAGCGGGCATCTTTTTGATGTCGCGATAGGCTCTAGCAAATGGCGCGCCCATTCTAGGAAGCCAGGCGTGTTTACCTAAAATATAGAGCAGTCCCAGTAGTGCAAGCGACAAGACAGCCGCAAGTGCTTTTAATTTGAAGATGGTCTTACTATTGTCTATGGTTAGCGGCGGTGTATAGGGGTACATTTCTTGATCAAGCTTAATTTGACCAATCACAGACAGGGGGGAAATTCTAAAGGTAAAGACAGGTAATTTATATTGCACGATTTCTTTTTTGTTTTCTGTATTACGCATTCTTAGTTCTTCTGCACGTAGGGCTGCAGGTCTTGCAACACGATCCCTTTTAAATACCTGGTAATCTAAGTCCAACACATACGTTTCACTGCTAGCCCTATTGGTTGAATTTACATTGATTTTAGCGAGTTCTATGCCTGACACCTTCCCTCTGTAGCGATGTTCGTATCCAACAATAGGCAATGATTCTGTAATTAACTGGTATGGTTTTTTGATCGTAATAGTGACTTTTCGGCTCAGTATGCTACCGACGACATAACCAGCATCACGTGCTGGGTCTACCACAGTAACGTCGATATATTTTTCGTCTATAACAGGTAATTCAACTTTTGCAAAAATAAGCGATGAATAGCCTATTGCGCAAACAATAACCAGTATTTGTGAGAGGTAAGTGCGAATTAAATAACTGGGTTGCATAGTTTTACTCATCATAATTTAAGCGGCGACATACTGGTAAAAATAATCTGATAATAAATCAGCGTCAAAGTGGTTTTCAACGAAAAATGGTTGCATGTCGAAACGTAGAAATAAATCTTCAATGGTTTTACGTCTGTCGACAAAGCTTTGCAAAATGCGTGCTTTATATTCTTTACGTAAAAATAATGTGCGTTTAGCCCCTGTTTCTGGGTCTGTGACATTGGTAATGCCAAAGTCAGGTAGGTCGTTGTATTCTGATGTGTCCCAAAGCACAATGGGGATAATATGGTGGCGTAACATTAACACTAGAGAGGCTTCTAAATCTTCAATGGGCATGTGAAAGTCAGATACCAAAAAGATTAATGAACGTTCACGCGGTAACATGCGGACTGTGTCAATGATTGCTGTGCTACCCACTTCATTAGGGGTATACGATTTTAATTTTTCAGCCATTTCAATGGCTAGATGCGGTCTTGCTGACAACGTTGCCAGCCAATCTTCACGTATTTCATCATCAAAACCTATAAAGCCAAATGGGTCGCCATTATGTGTCACGGACTGTGCAACCGATTGTGCAATATCGCCAGCGATAGCGATTTTGCGCTGTTGGCTACCATATTGCATTGAGCCCGACATGTCGCACAAAACAAATACAGGCGTGGCACTTTTTTGATTAAAAATACGCACATAGATTTGCTCCATAGGGTCGCGTATGGTTTGGCGCAAATCAATTCGTCTCGGGTCTGGGTAGGAGATTAGGGTGGCATGGCCACGGAACTCCATACCCATACCCCGCTGGTTACTGCGATGACTACCCGGGCGATGAGAATTGGAACGCCAGTTAATGTGGTAGCTAAACTCTTTGATGTTGTCAGGGCGCATAAGACTAGTTGGTTGGTTGACTAAGGGGCGGCAACCACATTCACAATACCCTCAAGCATTTCACGCGCGATTTCAGTACGGCGCATCTCGTATACCGGGCTAAATACCACACGATGGGCGATGGTCTCATGGAAAACGGCATGAATATCATCAGGCAAGACAGCTTCTCTGTCATTCAGCCAAGCGTTTACACGGGCTGCACGTAATAACATTCCCATCCCACGTGGGCTTGCGCCTGAAAGCACCAACCGATTCATGTCAACGCTTGATACTTTTACGCCATATGCTAAAGGTGCTTTAGTTGCACGCCATAAATCGAGCGCGTACTTGCGCAAAGTAGGGCTAGCCGTAATGCTGTCTTGTAGTGTTGCAGCAAAGGCGTTGAGGTCTTTGTAATCTAGGATATTCTCAGGAACGCCTGAAATTAAGTTGTCGACATTATGAAAACGCGTATCGAAAACCAATGATTCCATAATTTTCTGGTCTTCAGGGACAATAATTGGAATTTCCATCATGAAACGATCACGCGCGGCAGATGGAATATCAAACGTTTCTTCTTTTTCTACTTGGTTGCGATCTGCAAACACAAGCATGTGTGGAAAGTGATGTTCTTTATTGAAGGCCGTCAATGTGCGCTCTGCCATCACCCGTAACAATAATGAATGCACTTGTGGTCTGGCACGGTTAATTTCATTGAAGAAAAAGATAGATAAATCTTCACCCGCTTCTAAAATAGGGCCTGGGTTGACATGAGGCTTACCATCTTCACCTAAGTAGGTGTGGTAAATCAAGTCATTCGGCATCAAATCAATCGTACCTTCAATACGCTGGTAAGCGCCACCAACGCCACGTGCAATCGCTCTGAGTAGCGTTGTTTTTCCGACACCAACATCACCTTCTAGCAACACGTGACCACGCGCAAAAATAGAGGTTGTAATTAGGCGGATAGGACTCTCTTGTCCGACCACCACTTTGTTCACTTCTGTTTCTAATGTTAGCGCATGTTGACGCCAGTCGGCCAATTGACGGTCGCTCATTGTGTTTTCCTATTATTTAAAGTAGCGAGTAATTAAAAGTTAAGCTGTTACATATTGTAACAATATTAAACTGAATTCAGAAAAAAGTATACAGGTTTGTATAGTGTGCGACCGTTTGCTATTTGCCATCAAAGCCTGGAAGAATTTACGTATGGTTGCGGATTTACTGTAATTTATATCTACTTGGATGACGCACATTTGCTAAAATTAGTGGATAATCCAGTGTGTGCTTATGGTTAAGCAGGTAATCATTAACCTATGCGTTTTATAATCTAAATAATTTTAAAAAAAGAATTTATATGTCAAAACAAAATAGTTATACCAAAGATGAATTGTTATCGTGCGGCAGAGGTGGAATGTTCGGCGAGGGCAATGCACAATTGCCGTTGCCACCAATGTTAATGTTTGACCGTATTATCAGCATCACAGAAGATGGTGGCAAATATGATAAAGGCCAAATTGTTGCTGAACTCGACATTAATCCTGATTTATGGTTTTTTGATTGTCATTTTACGGGGGACCCTGTGATGCCTGGCTGCTTGGGTTTGGATGCTATGTGGCAATTGGTTGGGTTTTATTTAGGCTGGAAAGGTGGCCCAGGTAGAGGCCGCGCATTGGGCGCAGGTGAAGTTAAATTTTCTGGTCAGGTGTTGCCAACAGCTAAAATGGCAACGTATACGATTGATTTAAAACGTGTGATTTTACGGAAGTTAGTGATGGGAATCGCTGATGCTACAATGTCTATAGACGGTCGTGAAATTTATGCAGCAAATGATTTGCGTGTGGGTTTGTTTACACGTACTGATAACTTTTAAAACTTTAATGATAGGAGAACACGTAATGAAACGTGTCGTGATTACAGGGCTAGGCATCGTATCTAGCTTAGGAAACAATAAAGATGAAGTAAAAGACAGCCTGTTTGAAGGGCGCTCTGGGATTACCTATCAGCCAGAATATGCCGAACATGGTCTACGTTCGCATGTGGCAGGCTCAGTTAAGCATTTAAATGTTGAAGAATTGATTGATCGTAAGTTATTACGCTTTATGGCCAAAGGGCATGCTTATTCATGGATTGCGATGCAAGAAGCAATCGCAGATGCCTCCTTGCCAGAAGACCTGGTTTCAAATGTTCGTACCGGTCTCATTGTTGGTGCAGGTGGCACTTCTACTGAAAGCATGTTGGAAAGCACAAGTATATTAGCTGAAAAAGGGATACGACGTGTTGGCCCTTACGCGGTAACTAAAACCATGAGTAGTGGCATATCAGCCTGTTTGGCAACAGGCGCAAAGATTAAAGGGATTAATTATGGCATTAGCTCGGCTTGTTCTACCAGTGCACATTGTATTGGTGCAGGTGTAGAGCAAATTCAATTGGGCAAGCAAGATATTATCTTTGCCGGTGGTGGTGAAGAAGAGCATTGGACCATGAGCTTTCTGTTTGATGGCATGGGTGCGCTGTCTAGTAAATTTAATGACACACCGGAAAAAGCTTCGCGGACTTATGATGCGGATAGAGATGGTTTTGTGATATCAGGTGGTGGTGGCATCGTCGTGTTAGAAGAATACGAGCATGCCAAAGCGCGAGGCGCCAAGATTTATGCAGAAGTGCTAGGTTATGGCGCTACATCTGATGGTTATGACATGGTGGCGCCAAGTGGCGAGGGTGCAGTGCGTTGTATGAATTTAGCCTTGCAAGGCCATGACGGCAAAAAAATTGAAAAAGTTGATTACGTCAATACGCACGGTACTTCTACGCCGGTGGGTGACACCAAAGAGCTAGAAGCCATCCGTGAAGTATTCGGCACTGATGGCTCGGTAGCCATTGCCTCAACCAAATCACTTTCAGGCCATGCGTTGGGTGCCGCGGGTGTGAACGAAGCGATTTACACGATGATTATGATGGAAAATGACTTTATTGC